>DMKD01000229.1 GCA_003454605.1 Spirochaeta sp.
ATGTATCGGTTCCGAGTGATGTGCGCATGGGTATGAATGACAGACCCATTGCCGCGGCCTTAATTCTGAGTGCGACACCATAATTGGTGTCCTCGCAAAGCTTAACCTTTTCACTCTGTATATATCTGCGTGAGCAGCCGGAAAGCCCTCTGGCCTCGAGGCCGACGATATAGGCAATATCAATGCGGTCGTAAACCTCGCCGGCGGAGAGAATCTGCATATCGTGGGTTGACGTGTGACCGGCAAATCCGAGGTTCTTTTTCTTCTGACGCAGTATCTCATGGCAGGCTGCAACGGGAACCCTGTTTGTGCCGAAACCGCCGATGACAAGATAATCTCCGTCAGCTACAAAACTGTCTACGGCATCACGCAGCGGAAGAAGTTTTTTCTCCATCCGTCTGCTTTTCTTTTGAAAGAACTCTCTCGCTTTATCCGGATCAGGATCTGTGAAAATCTCGCCTAATCCTTTTTCCAATATCTTCATTACGCCTCCCTGATCCTGTTGTCTACAGTATAACACCGGGAGAAAATATTAGATAATAGGATTTTTTATAATCAGTTCACAAAGCTCATCACAAGGCCGATCAGCCCGCCGAAGACCCCGCCCCAGACAACGAGCCAGCCAAGGTGACGTTTTATCATTTCCTGGACTATCTCTTTAACCATCTGTGGGGTCAGTTCTTCGAGGCGCTCCTGAATAATCACCTCTACTTTTTCCATGACAANNATGGAACTGAGCAAACCCGGGTTTGCTCAGTTCCATCAGGATGTGTTCTCTCATCTTGATTTTAAACGGTTCGCGGTAGCGTTCGAATAGACCTTCGCCGCCGAACATTCCGAGCATGCCGCCCAGTTTACTCGAAAGTATCTCAGCTTTTACTGTTTCATAGATGCGATCATAATCTAGCTGATCAACCGCAGAGTTCAGATTCACAGATTTAAAGAGCATGTCCTGCCCCTGCTTGAAGTAGTGGTCGAGGTTTTCATGAGTAAAAAACTGCTCCATCACCATATTGTGGATCCAGCCTTTTATTTCGGTAAAATGGGCCGGTATTACGCCTGAACCATAGAGTCCCGGAATTTTTTCAAACAGCATGTATATTGCAAGCCAGTTAGTGACTGCACCGGATAATGCAAAGAATCCAACGGTTTTTATATGTTCACCAGCTACGGGGTCGAGGAAATATGCAACAAGATAGCCTGTGGCAATGACCCCCACGGCAATTAGATTGGTAACCTGGCTTTTATTCATTAATTCTCCTTCATAAAAACTGAGGTGCAGTGTCGTTTTCTAAACTTCAAAATGAAAAGTAGCAGGGAAGCTGTTTTTCATTAAAAAACAATTAAATTGATATTTCTGCAAATTATCAGTAAAATATACTTACGCTTTGTCGAATTGACAACAGCTTTTTAGGAGTAATATGTGAAAGAGAATCTATCGAACCTGAAAAAATCAGCCCGTGAATTGTATCTGCTTAACCGCACACAGGCTGTAGTATCCTGGGATCAGGAAACTCAGATGCCTGATGCTGCAAACGAAGAGAGGGCTGAACAGCTTGCCCTTCTTGAGGGTATCATGCACCAGAAACTTACATCTCCGGAGGTCGGCCGCCTGTTATCAGCTCTCGGTGCAGAGGAGGGCAGGCCGGAGGGGAAGGGTGACTTTGCCGTTGAGGACAAGGCCTTCGTCCGCGAAATGTACCGAAATTACAGCAGGGCGTCTAAGCTTCCCGAATCACTCGTTACGGAAATGGCGCGTCAGACAGGTCTAGCACATACCTCCTGGGTTAATGCCCGTAAGAATGCAGATTTCAGTCTATTTGAGGGTAATCTTGAAAAGATAATAGAGCTCAACCGCGAGAAAGCAGACAAAATCGGATATAAAGAACATCCCTATGATGCGCTGCTTGATGAGTACGAACCATATATGACGGCCTCCCAGGTCGAGGGTGTTTTCGGCCCGTTGGGCGAAAAACTGTCGGATCTGACGGCAAGAATTGCAGCTTCAAAACAGGTCGATACATCATTCATAGAAAAGAAATATCCCGTTGAACTGCAGGATAAATTCGGCCGCTCAGTAATTGATAAAATGGGATTCCCGATGGATCGGGGCCGGCTCGATATCTCGGCTCATCCCTTTACCACAAACCTTGGTACGAACGATGTTCGAATTACCACCCGCTATGATGAAGAACTTGTGCTGTCCGGATTATTCAGTAATATTCATGAAAGCGGCCATGCACTCTATGAACTGGGTATCGGTGAAAATATACAGGGTAATATCCTGGCCGAGGGGGTTTCTCTCGGGATACATGAATCTCAATCCCGTTTCTGGGAGAATGTGATCGGCCGCAGCAAACCGTTCTGGGAAGTTTTTTACCCCGAATTCCAGAAACTCTTTGGTGAGCAGACGAAGGGAGTCGGTCTGGACGACTTTCATAAGGCTGTAAACAAGGTCGCCCCGTCGTTTATCAGGGTTGAAGCTGATGAAGTTACATACAGTCTGCATGTAATTCTTAGGTTTGAAATTGAAAAAGCAATGCTTTCGGGTGATATTAAGGTCTCCTCGCTTCCGGATGAATGGAACCGGCGGATGAAAGACCTTCTCGGGATTGTCCCGGCCGATGATGCTGAAGGTGTTCTGCAGGATGTACATTGGGCAGCAGGGCTTATCGGGTATTTCCCGACATATGCTCTCGGTAACCTCTATGCAGCTCAGTTTTCAAATAGTATGAAATCAGGTATAGGCGATTTGGATGATGTCATCCGGACAGGAAAATTCGGAAAAATCCTCGGCTGGCTGCGAGAAAATATCCATCAGTACGGTATGGTTTATCCGGCTGATGAGCTCTGCCGCAGGGTTACCGGTGAAAATCTTAACCCCGATTATTTTACAGATTATCTTGAAAAAAAGTACGGCGAGATTTATGGACTACGGGGCAATTAATCCCGGAAACACATATCTATGGCTCACGCTCGGCGGCATTTTCTTCGGGGGAGGGCTCAGTTTTCTCTTTACGAGGCGCCGGCGGAAGCCTACATCTTCCATAGTTTTTTTAAGCATTGCTGTGCTCTCTCTGCTCGCCGCCTTTATTTTCTCAGGTTTCAGTATTATTGAGCCGGGTTTTAGACTCTCCTGGTTAGGCGCCAGCGCCGCCCTGGGTTGTCTTGGGTTCCGTTTCTGGAAAACGATCGGTATTCCGCTTTTGTTTCTCCTGATTATGCTTGCGAGCAGTCTATGGTATGCGTTTTATAACTGGCAGCCGGCCGATACCGGGGCTGAGATCTGCAGCTTCAGTATCATCTCTGAGGGGGATGATTACGTTAAGGTTCAGTATGAAACGCCGGAAGGAGTAACCGGGCTTGATAAAATCAGCGGTTTGGAAGTTTATCCGGAACTTGATATAATTACCCTGCCTGATTACTTTTTTCTGCTGAGCTCAAATCGCGTATACAGATTTTACGGATTTTCTGATCTCCCCGGTGATGAGGCCGAAGCCTCTATTCGGTATGGTTTTATTATAAAAAATGTCCTTCGCCTTCCCGGTATTGAATTTGAATCAGCTTCAGACCCTCTCAATTTTGCCCCGAGCATAGATTACAGTTTCAGCTTTGACGAGGATGGAAATGTTGAAAATATTAAGAGTATTGAGTGATAGTTTTAAACCAAATTTGTCGATATAAAACTGTATGATGATTACCTTTTATAAAGCAAAACATGACGGCAGCCTAAGATATTACTCAGTACATGACAGGCAATCACATCTGTTCAGTAAATACTCTTTCAGTGTTATTTACGGGATGGATCAGGGGGCAGGACGGGAGAGGGCCTTTACCTTTCAGACCAGACGTGCAATGGACCGAAGACTCCGGGAGATATTCCAGGAGCGTGTAGACAAGGGGTACAAGGTGCTCTATGCCTACGCTAAGAAATCTAAATATAAGACGATGTTCAAAGAAGTTGGTCAAAAACACGCCTGACCGTTCGATTTTCATTTCAATCTAATTTCATTTTTCCAACCCCAGTCTTAAGTTAGACAGCAGGATCAGAACTGTGGTCTTACAGCTCCCGTTGACAATTTATATAAATACGAATAACCTCAGAGCATGAACTTACCTACTAAAATAACTGTTTTCAGGATAATTCTTGCTCCTATTTTCTTTGTCATTTATTTTATCCCGGAATGGACGGGGAATTTTGCAGCAGCATCGGTGTATATATTGATACCGATGATGATAGTGATGGAACTCTCTGATGCACTCGACGGTTATATTGCCCGCAAACACAACCTGGTTACTGATCTCGGAAAGATTCTGGATCCGTTCTCGGACGTTATCAGCCGGGTTACTTTTTTTATCTGTTTTACTTTTACCGGAATAATGCCTCTGTGGACTCTGTTGATCATTATTTACAGGGAACTTGGTGTTACATTCCTGCGAATGATGATGATGGGACGCGGAACTGCAATGGCTGCCAGTATCTGGGGAAAGGCCAAGGCAATAACCTATACTGCAGCGAGCGCTTTAGGTATAATTCAAATCCTGTTTATCCGTCTCGGCCTTGATTTTAAGGGCATGAATATCTTTGAGGCAGTGACTATCGGATTCTTCATTCTGGCGGCAGCAGCTTCCGCTTTGTCATTCATGACCTATGCTGTCGCAGTGCGGAAAGCATTTAAAAGTGATGCGCAGTCTTAAAGATTTTAAACCGCCGCAGAGCGGAGTAAAGTTTGTTCTTACCGATATTGATGATACTCTTACTGAGGATGGGAAGCTTGGTGCGGACGCTTATGCATCGTTGTGGAGGCTTCATGACGCCGGTATTAGGGTAATCCCTGTCACAGGGCGCCCGGCCGGATGGTGTGACTTGATAATAAGGCAGTGGCCGGTTGATGCCGTAGTTGGCGAAAATGGGGCTTTTGTATATTATTTTGAGGACAGTCAGTTAAAAAGTTTTGTTCATCCTTCGGTTGCCGATGGAGAAAGCATAAAGAAGCTTGAATTAATCTTTTCAGCCGTCAAAGCAGAAATTCCCCTGGTGCGTAAAGCCAAAGATCAGTTTGCCCGAATCTATGACCTGGCGATTGATTTTAATGAAGACCCGCCCCGACTCGGATATGAGACTGCGGTCAGAATAAAGGATATATGTGACGGCCATGGAGCAGAAGCGAAGATCAGCTCGATTCATGTCAACACCTGGTTCGGCAGCTACAGCAAACGCGATATGGCTGTGCTGTTCATGAAAGAGCGATATGGTCTTTCCGAGGATGAGCTTAAACGGCAGTCCATATTCTGCGGAGATTCACCAAATGATGAACCTATGTTTGCATACCTTCCCAATTCGTTCGCGGTTGCCAATATACTTGACTTCAAAGACATCTTGAAAAATGAACCTGCCTTTGTTGCCTCAAAGCGCGGCGGAGCGGGTTTTGTCGAGATAACTGAAAAACTTATATAACTATTTCGGAGGACCACATGAGTGTTGATCATGAAGAATGGAAAAAAAGCAAGGTTCAGCTTGAAGCTGAAATAGCTGAATTTGAACGTGAAAAAGAAGAAATCAAGGCTTTGATTGGTAATATAGGCGGGAAGAGCTATTCAAAACGCGATAATGTTATCAACATCGTCTTCCTTGCTATTATCATAATATTATTTGTACTTGAGATAACCACGCACTGGCTTCCTGCTTTTATTTCACTCGAGATTTCCGTGTTGCTTGTCTCTATCAAGATCGTCTGGATGATTCATTCACAGCATAAATATAATCATTTTATCTTCTGGATCCTGAACACTATTGAATTCCGGGTTAATGATGTTGGTAAAAAGGTTAAGAAAATTGAACGCTTGATGAATGAGGTGGAGCGCCGCTGATAGAATATAGAGGTAGTATTTGAATGACGGCAGACCTGAGATTCAGGCTCGAATTGAATATGAAGGCTGGGGTGCGGAATATCTCAAGCATCGAAAGCCGGACGGGCATTGGGGGCTGAGGTTCTATCAGCCGAAATGGACATCATCTCATTACACCCTTCTTGAACTTCGAAACATCTGTATGCCGCCTGCCCTATCCGGGACGGTGGTACTATGATATCCTCCGTGCCCTTGATTATTTCAGATACGCCGGTTTCCATTATGACAGCAGAATGCAGCCGGCAGTTGAACTCCTGCTGCAAAAGCGAACGAAGGAAGGTCTGTGGAAGCAGGCTGCGAAGCATCCGGGGGCGGTTTATTTTGAATATGAGAAGGCCGGGCGTCCTGGCCGATGGAATACGCTGCGGGCCCTGAGGGTTTTTAAATATTTTAATATCAGTTGAGATACTTTTCTATATCAACTTCGTCAATCTGCTCGTCGGGAAGGAACCTGTCCGCATATTTACGGTATATTTCCGTAGTTAGAAAGAGCCTGAACAGCTCAGGATCTATATGTCCGGAGAGGGCGTTCTGATACAGAATCTCAACAGCTTCCGACAGGGGTTTCGCCTCTTTGTAAGGTCTGTCCGATGCCGTAAGAGCTTCGAAAATATCAGCAATTGTCATTATCCTCGACGGTATTGAAAGCTGGTCCGCTTTGAGTCCCCGCGGGTATCCGGTACCGATCAATGTCTCATGATGTGTTCCTACAAACTCCGGTATTTTAGTCATACCTGATGGAAAAGGCAGTTCTTCCAGCATTATAATCGTCTGCATTATATGTTCGTTTATTTTGAAACGTTCTTCCTCGGTCAGGGTTCCCTGCTTAATCATCAGGTTGTAAATCTCACCCCGATTGTACAGGTATTTCGATTCGGGAAGAATAAAGCCGTGTGCCCTGTATTTTTCACTGGTTTTCAATTTATCGGGAATAAGATGGAAGGGTTTATCGGCAAGGAGGTTTTCCTCGACTGTTTCTCCTTTTATAAAAGGTTTATCTAACTTTTCACTTTCTTCACGTGATAGGCCAATTGAATGATTAAAATGACTGAGCCATATTTTTCTGCTTAACTCAAGAAGCCTTTCTGCATAGGCAGGACTGAATTCTTCCTCACCGATATTACATCGGGCGATAAATTCGAAATCAGCATGGAGCTGTTCTTCCTCATCTTTTAATATCTGAGCTGCATCAACCGGATCTCCTCCTGAAAGCAGGACTTCTTTTTCCCTTAGCCGGGCATCGCGCAGCAACACCTCAAACCGGGTTCGAATCTCGTGTATGCGGTTATTGATTGTTTCAAGCTTGACCGCCTTATCGACTACAAATTCGGGTGTTGTCATTTTGCCTGCGTCGTGCAGCCAGGAGCCGACCTGAAACGCCTTGCGTTCAATGGCGGTGTCGAAACGGAAATTTGCAAGCGGTCCGTCATCAACCTCTTCAGCCTTGTCCGCCAGCATTTGTGCAAGCACCGGCACTCTCTCACAATGACCGCCGGTATATGGGCTTTTTGTATCGATGGCACTTGCGGTAAGCTGAATGAGCGATTCAAACAATGCATCCTGGGAGTCGAGAAGGTTTCGGTTATAGAGGATAGCAGCGGCGAGACCGCTTAAAGCCTCAATAAAGCTCTGGATGTCCTTGCTGAACGGCACCACTGAAGCATCTTCCTCCGATGTACAGTTAATAAGCTGCAGAGCGCCGATTATATCGCTTCCCTGCAGTTTAAGCGGAACTGTAAGAAATGAAGTCGACCTGTAATCGTTCAGTTTGTCGAATTTTTTTGTGCCCGAAAAATCATATAGAGGATCTTCATAGGCATCATCGATCACAATTGTTTCGGCTTTATGGAAAGTTGCTGAAACAACATTATGAAAGTTCGGTTCGCCATCTTCCATATAGAGTTGAACCGGCGGCATGGTGATTGGATTAGGCTCGACGCCTCCCTGTGCAAACCCGAGACTGTCATTGAGAACGATCTTGAAGTCAAGATTGCCCTCTTCACCCTTCAGGTAGAGACTGCCCCCGTCGGCTCCTGAGAGTTCCTTTGCTCCGCGCAGTATCAGGTCGACAAGCCTGTCCGAGCTCTTCTCTATAGACATGGCTATGCCGAGTTCAATTATGCGTTCAAGCTTCTGGAGGGCGTCCTCAAGTGCCTGCGTTTTAGCTGCAATGGCTTTTTTCATTACCCTGAACGCTTCAGCGAGATCCTCAAATTCGCTGATTGGAGAATGTTCAGCTATTTCTCCGCTGAAGATGAAATGTCTGATTCGTTCAGCGTCGTCTGCAAGATGCTCCAGAAACCGGCTCAGGTACATGCTCGAAAGTACTATAACAGGGCAGAACAGGGCGAAGATAATCAGGGCAATGATAATAATCCGTCTTTGTATTATTTCCTGATGCTCCAGAAAATCAGATGCAGGCGCGGTAATAGTCAGGTTGTAATTCTGCCCTCCGGCAGTCTGCCAGGGAGTTGACCACCGCAGATAATTATCATTCAGCTTTTTAACTATTTTTTTATCAGTATCCGGAATGGCTTCACCTGTTAGAAAAGACCTTCGTTCAGAATTCATATTCTTCAGGGGGCCAAGTGTCGTATCCGAACTCTCCAGCCATTCTTCCATTACCGGATTAGCAGCAAGTACACGCTGGTCACCGTCGAGAATAAGGATTCCTGCATTAGGAGAAATAACTATGCTGTCAATGAATGATTTAAGGTCGGCCAGGGTTATATCGATGCCTGCCACACAATAGTCTCCTGCAGCTGCCGCTGCGGTAATTCCGGGCTTTTTAAGTGAATTATAGATGTAGGGTTCAGTTAGAACTATCTTATCAGGCTCAGATATAGCAGACTTAAACCATGGTCTTGTCGTCGGGGAATAGTCCGGAGAGTCATCTACCCATCTTGAGATAATGTTGAGGTCAGCGTCGGCAAAGCTCCAGTATTCCTGCCTTGTCCCTGATGTTGAATTGATCGTTCTGTAGATGTATTCGGTGTTCTCAGGGGCATTGTGTGCGGTGATGATTTGCAGATTTCCGGATGTCTTGATAATCTGAAAAAAATCATCGCTTTCATAACCTGTATAAATCGAGTATAAATAACTGTTTTGTCTGAGAGCCTCTATGATGAACGGAGCGCCGGGATATGTTGTTCCGTCACTTTCAGGCAAGGTTCTAAAGTCCGGAATCGTTGTCATCAAACCTGCAAGCTGTACTGCCTTTTCGAGCTGGTTATCAAGTTTCAGCTTAATCGAATGGCCGGTTTCGGTAAACAGCTGTTCAGCTTTCTGTTTGCTGACATTTCGATTAATGGATAATACTGCGTAGAGGGTGGTGAATGTTGAAATTCCCAGTAGGAGAAAAATGAGCAGAAGCAGACTTATCTGAAATTTTATATGATATTTGGAACCGTTTCTAAATAATACTTTCTTTTTGTTTTTTTTCATGACATTTCTAATAACTATGATAGGTTTTATTGGTAATGTCAAACTAATTAATTGTAATGAATTACAGGCCCGCACAGTATAATAGATTGTC
>DMKD01000011.1 GCA_003454605.1 Spirochaeta sp.
GTCAAGGGGATAGCTGAAATAGCCTGCTTGTAATAAAATCAGATCATGAATGAAATATTGAATTTAATTAACAATGCCTCGTTTCTTACAGCTTTTACCGGGGCCGGTGTTTCAACCTTTTCAGGAATAAGGGATTTTCGCGGTGAGAACGGACTTTACAACGATGAAGACGCTGATAAGATATTTGATCTTGATTATTTTTTAACCGATCCGTCGTTTTACTACAGGCGTTCGAAGGATTTTATCTATAATATCGATGAAAAAACTCCTGGTATTGTTCATAATATGCTCGCAAAACTTGAAAACGAAGGCAGACTGAAGGCTGTAATTACCCAGAACATCGATCTTCTTCATCAGAAAGCAGGCTCCCGGAATGTTGTTGAAGTACACGGCACGCCAGAGTTTCATCACTGCCTTAATTGCGGTAAATTCTACAGCTTTAATAAAATAATTGAAATTGTCCGAAAGGATGAGACTCCAGGATGTGATGACTGCGGGGGAATAGTAAAACCTGATATTACCTTTTTCGGTGAACAGCTTCCCGAAGACGCAGTTAATAAGGCGTTCGAGCTCGCTTCAAAATCAGATCTGATGCTGGTGCTCGGCTCATCGCTTGTTGTCCAGCCCGCTGCATCAATACCGCTTACAACTGTGCAAAACGGCGGCAAAATAGTAATTGTAAATAATATGCCGACACCGCTCGATTATGATGCAGCTATGCTATTTTCTGATCTCCGGGAATTCTGTGAACTGATAAACTGATTTACTCAAGTAAAAAAAAGACGCAGCCAATATGCGCTGCGTCCAGCAATAATTGTTACTATCTAACACTCATCACAGCCGAAAGGATGTTCCATTTTTTTAGGGATTGTGAAATGCTCGGGAACAGGAAATCTTGAAGTCAGGGATAAAACTTCCTTCGCAATATTGGAAATTGCTTCTTCATTATTCATTTTTTCAGCAACCCGGCTGATAAGATCCGCTATGATATCCATTTCAGGTTCTCTCATTCCCCTGGTTGTAATTGCAGGTGTACCTATTCTTAGACCGTTTGGTTTAGTCGGTGGAGCCGGATCATGAGGAATGGTGTTGAAATTACCGACAATTCTTGCTCTGTCCAGTGCCTTTGCAAAATTCCGTCCCGGAATATTTTTGTTGCGAAGGTCGATTAGAATGATGTGGTTATCTGTTCCGCCGGTTACAAGGTCAAACCCCTTCTCCATCAATTTTTCAGATAGTCTCTTTGAGTTTTTCAGAATCTGTTCGGCATAAACAAGGAATTCATTAGTATCGGCTTCTGCAAGAGCAACTGCGATTGCTGCAATTGTGTGCATGTGGGGTCCGCCCTGCTGACCGGGCATGATAGCCTTGTCAAGTTTTGCTGCATGCTCTTCCTTGCACAGAAGCATTCCCCCTCGCGGACCTCTCAGCGTCTTATGTGTAGTGGTTGATACAATATCGGCATATGGAACCGGTGATTTGTGAAGACCTGCAACAACGAGACCTGACAGGTGAGCAATGTCACTGACATGATAGGCACCAACTTCCTTGGCGATATCTCCGAAGATTTCGAAGTCAATAGCTCTTGGATAAGCGGTTGTACCGGAGACAATGATATTAGGTTTCTCTTTTTTAGCCATATCACGAATTACATCATAATCAAGATAGCCGTCTTCCGTCACAGAATAATTAACCGCTTCAAAAAACTTGCTAGTTATACTTACCTTTGAACCGTGAGTGAGGTGACCACCGGAACCCAGGGTGAGACCCATAATTTTCTGTCCCGGTTTAATAAGGGTATTGTAGGCTCCCAGATTAGCAACGGAACCTGAATAGGGCTGAACATTAGCATGATCCGCCTTGAAGATTTTTGTGGCGCGGTGACGGGCAACATCCTCTACAAGGTCGGTAATCTGCTGACCTTCGTAGTATCTTTTTCCAGGGTAACCTTCGGAGTATTTATTGGTAAGGCAGCTTCCCGTTGCCATTCTAACAGCCTGTGATACATAGTTTTCTGAAGGTATAAGTCTGAGTACACCGCTCTGCCGGGCTTCCTCCTGATTTATCAGCTCAAATAGTTGAGGATCATATTTTTCTAATGCTGAGTACATTATTTCTCCTTAATTTTTCCTAGCCACTGATGGCGAAGTTTTGAGGTTTAACGTGTTATATATAGGTTATAACTTTTTGAGCAAAAGGTGCCAACCCTTGATTTTTATCATGATTATATTCCTCATTTTTAAAATATTTAGGAAATGCTAAATATCATTGATTACAATTAAGTAAAACATAAGATTGTTCTGACACTAATTATCGGAACTGTTTAAAGTGCTTAAAAAGATAAATAAATACTTTTTGAAAAATTATTTATTATTTCGTAATTTAGGTCGTCCCTGTTAACTCATCGTAGACTTCGCTCAGAAATGAATCAAGAAACAGCTGCCCTCTGTCATTCAACCTTGATTTTTTTATATCGAACATACCTTGTTCGGCCCAAGCAGCGGCAGTTGAAGGGATAAACTCGGAGGGGGATTTCCCGAACCTTGAATGAAAAATATCATTATCAACACCATTAGACAGCCTCAGCCCCATCAGGTAATGTTCAATCATAAAATCGGCTCTGGTCAGATTCTCTATTTCACGATTTTCATTATTAATATATTGCTCTAAATTGGCTGTGTTAGTGGTTCTTAGTCCGGAATCTTTGAAGTATATAGAAGACACAGCAGAAGGACCTATCCCCAGATAGGACTGCATATTCCAGTATCTTATGTTATGACGGCAGTAATTTCCATTTTTTGCATAATTTGATATTTCATACCGTTCCCATCCCTCTGATTTAAGCAGGCTGCTGATTTCACTTATTGCTTCGGATTGAAGCAGATCATCGGGCGCTTTCTTTTTACCTTCGGCAATCTGGCTGTACAGGGGTGTTTCCTTTTCTATGCTGAGCTGATACACAGAAAGATGATGCGGTTCGAGTTTTAACGCAAGCTCAATATCGGTAAGATAATCATCAGTAATCCCAGATATCAAATCCATGGAGAAACTCTCCTGCCAGTATGATCTGATTTCAGCTGCTGTACCGTAAATATCATCTACAGGACAGATCCTGCCGATTTTACCAAGAATCTGATGATCAAAGCTCTGAACGCCGATGCTTAACCGATTGATTCCGCCGTCCTCTGCTGCAGACATGAAGTCTTTTGTACAGCTTGCGATATTTGCTTCGGTCGAGAACTCACAACCTTCATTTTTTATCGGAGCTATAATTTCATTGAGAGCAGTTAGAAAGCTGTAAAACTCAGACGGTTGAATGCTTGAGGGCGTTCCGCCTCCTATAAAGATCGTTTCAATCTTAGGTTCATCGAGCTTGTTCAGTTCGGTCTTCAACTCATGAATTATTGAATCAAGAACTGCTTTTTGAAGCGTTCTGTCGGATGACGGGACTGAAAAGAAATCACAGTAATCACATTTTGTTCTGCAGAATGGAATATGAATGTACAGGGAAATTATCATTGAAGCAGTTTAATTTCAGGCGCGTATTCTAGAATAACCTTCGCCTTTATATTTTCAATAGTAACAGCACCCCAGTAGTATGAATCATTCGACATCGAGCGGTTGTCCCCTGAAAGAAAATACTCTCCTGCTTCGAGCTTAACTTCACGCATGTTTCCTGAAAAAGGAAACTCATCACTAAGCAGTTCAGGACGTTCAAAACTAACCGTAGAGTATTCAACCTGTATAATTTCTTTTTCCGAAAAGAAGTAATTTTTACCCTCCGGCTTAATGAGTATTTCGTTATTTTCTATTTTAATCGTATCGCCGGGAACTCCAACGATGCGTTTAACCGAACTGCTGCGTCCCCAGCTGCTTTCACCTCTGCCTTTCCTCTGAAAGGTGAAAAACCCCGCAATCGATTCAAGCAGGTTTCTATACCAGGGTAAATCCTGGTGATATGCAGGATGACTGATAACGAGATCTCCGCGGACCGGTTTCCGCAGACCGGGTATCCGCAGTGAAGCGAGAGGAATTTCCGGGCCATAGATAATGGGAGCTGCCAGAATAACCGCTCCTGAAGGTATAGTCGGTTCCATTGATATGGATTCGACCTTATATGAGATGATAAAGATCGATGTTACAAGTTCATAGACAATAAACAGCATCAGCAGAAAAAATATAATACCTCTAATCATATTGTTGTTTTTTTCTGTGTATCTGAAGCCGGAAGTTTTGTTCTTCCAGTTTTTTCTGCTTACATAAGACAAATTATTAATCCTTTACCTGATTTTTCTGATTCTGTTGAGAGGCCAGTATATGAATGAAGCCTTTCCAAGAACCTTTTCAAGGTTTACGGGGCCGAAATATCTTCCGTCGCGGGAGTTATCCCGGTTATCGCCCATTGGAAAAATCCATCCTTCGGGAATGTACCAGCCGGTATCGGATTTTCTCCACGCGCCGCCATACTGATGCAGGTGGGGGTTAATCTCATACATTGCCTGATAACGGTAACCGCTCCATGAGTACATATCGGTATAGGGTGTATTTATGGTTTTATATTGCCTGTTCCATTCAGCGTTCGCATCAATGTCGGCGTAATCTGCGGCGTCCATGAATGCTGAAGCCCTTATCCCTTCATAGTTTTCTTCAGAGATGAGTCTGCTGGTTATATATTCCTTATTAACAAGCGGTTTGAAATCGGCTTCCGCAATCCATTCGGTGTAGCCCGACGGTTTGAGTTCTACCTCCCCGTCTATCAGTCTTATCTGGTCACCCTCATGAGCCATCGATCGTTTAATCAGGAAATGAGGCTTGGGGTCGCCGTTTTTATCACGGTCGATGTCAACGAGTGAAAATGTGATCATATAGATAAGACGCTGCGCGATATCAAAGACCGGCCCCTTAGACAGATAGGTCGGACTCTCAAAAATAATGATTTCGTTGCGATGAGGGATCCTGCCGGTAGATGTTTTAAATCTGCCTGGTACCAGCTCGGGTCCGAAGATCATTTTATTGACAAAAAGACGGTCTTTAATTTCAAGTGTATTCACCATGGAAGGTGTGGGAATAGTATAGGCCTGAAAGAAAAACTGATTCAGCAGTAGTACTACCACCGCGGCCCATAGAAAGGCTTCAACCCAGTCGAGAACAGGATTTTTCTGTTTTTCTTTTTCTTTTTTTATACGCCGGCGTTTTTTACGCCAACTAAGAAATCGTTCGGTTTTAACCTGAACATTATCTGAAAAGTTGCTCATGATTAGACAATATCATGTAAATACAAAAGTTGACAAGGCCGGCATATAAATATAATCTCTGTGTATGAGTGATAACGATGAAGTAAAACTAAAACCATTTCTGGGAATTAAGCCCGGAAAGTATCTGATAATTCTTTATATAGTTATAATAATTGCGGTATTGTTCGCGATTCTATTTCTTCCAGGGCTAGTAAAACCGGGAACCCTCTACAGTTTTGAATCGGTTCCTGAAAATGCAGTAGTTTTCGTTGATGGAAAGTACCAGGGAGCAACTCCCTGTGAGGTCTTTGTTTCGGCCGGCAGTCATGAGTTTACTATTGAAAAGAAGCACTTCTCCACCTCCGTTCAGACTGTAGACACAGGCAAACGGCTTTTCGGTTCTCTGATTATACCGAAAAAAGAACGATATTCTGTTGGCGTCGTTCTTGAGTCTGCCGACGGTTTTCTAAGCGACGGATTTCTGGAGTTTTCAGGCTGGGGCATGATTGATACTTATTATGAAAATTATCAGCCCAAGGCAATATTGGGTCCGCTTTTTAATGAATTGCAGCAGGCGGGTTATGCCGACACAGAGAAATTGTCTGCTTTTTTATACAGCGTGATACCCTTTGTACATAATGAACTGCTTTATTCCGATTTTCTTGACGCCGTTATAGTTTTTGAAGAACTTAAGGGACGCGGTCCGGTCACGCGAAGCGAAGATATCACGGCGGATTTCACAAGCCTCGGCTTCTTTCAGGATGCAGCAAAATTTATTGAAAATCTTCCGTTCTGGTTTTACAGCATTCTAAACGATGAGAACCGTGAGTCATTAAGCTGGTACCCTGCAATGCAGGAAGAATACGGCGCATTTCTTAGAGACTACAGTAATGATTTTCCTTCTGCTCAGGCAGCGGTTAATGTAAACGGAAGCCGATTCGTTATGCTGTCAGGCGGACAGTTTCTGATGGGCGCTGATGGGAACAGCTTCCCCTATCCTGCTGCAGTCGATGATTTTTTTATCATGGACCAGGAGGTCAGCAACGATCTCTACAGGATATTTATTGCAGATAATCAGGAATGGATGAAGGACAATCTTGATGAACTGATCAGTAAAGGACTCGTGAATCAGGATTATCTGAAGGATTTTGACAGTTCAGAGGGGAATGCACCAGTTAATTTTGTCTCCTGGTACGCTGCAGAGGCCTTCTGCGCCTGGTTTGAGAATAAACTTCCGGAATATCTTAGTGAGTACAGCGTAGGTCTTCCTGATGAACTCCAGTGGGAATGGGCTGCTATAACTGAATCCGAAGACGGGGGCGTGTTTAATATCGGCAATGCTGCAGGACCTCAGTCGACCAACGGGCGCTATCCGAACAACAGCGGCTTGTATGATTTGCGAGGAAATCTCTGGGAATGGTGCGATAACTGGTATGCTCCGGCAGCGCCGCTTATCACCTCAAGAAACCCTGTATATAATGAGGCCTACTACGGCAGTTACGAAGGATTGGAAAAATCTGTACGCGGCGGAAGCTGGGCAAATGATGACAGTATTACAGTCTCTACCAGGGGTTCTCAGCCGCCTGATTGGTGTACCGAATTCCTTGGATTCAGACCGATACTTGTGAAGGAATAAATGGCAAAGAAAGGCAAAAAAGGACAGAAGAACGAATATACTGAAGACGGGATAAAGATTCTTGCTGTGAACCGTAAGGCACGGTTTAACTACACCGTAGATGAAAGTCTTGAATGCGGTATAGAACTCGTGGGTACCGAGGTTAAATCACTTCGCAACGGACAATTTTCATTTTCCGATTCATACGCGATTGTGAATAATCTTGAATTATTCCTTATACAGCTCCACATCACCCCCTACGATCACGGAAATATTCATAACCATGAACCTGACCGAAGACGGAAGCTGCTCGCACACAAGCAGGAGATTAAACGTCTTTCGCGTAAGGTGGATGAAAAAGGTTTTACTCTAATACCGATGAAGGTATATTTGAAAAATTCAAAGATTAAGGTAGAACTTGGAATCTGCCGCGGAAAGAATGTTCAGGATAAACGTCATACTATTCGGGACCGTGATGAAAAACGAGCTGTCGCGCGGGAATTCAGGCAGAGGATATAAGCACCGGTTATTGAGCTGTGCGATGAACCACCGGTTAAAGAACCGGTGGTTTTATAAACAGTATAACAACAAATACTGCAAGGCTGAAAAGCGTATATAACATAATAGTATTGGAAAGAAACACATTCTCTTCTTTATGCTCGTCGGGAACGTATATTGGAATAATGTACGGCGGCGGCAGTAAAAAGAATGTAAGCCAGGCGTAAGGAAATAGTTCAGGCAGCCCGGGTATTATGTGATCTACCGCAAAAAAGGCAGCGAGTGCGGCAGCACCGACAATTATGAATCTCAGCAGCAGGAATTTCAGGCTGCGCCCAATTTTAATATGATCAAACTTCAAACTCGCACCGAGAACCAACAGGACAACCGCTATTGTTACAGATGAAAACCACTGCACAGCAGTAATAAACCCTCCGCTTATGTAGTTCTCACGCACAGCCGCAGCAAGACCAGCCTTATTTAAAATAATAGCCGCTATAATTGAGATGATAATCGGAGATTTTGCGAATGATTTTAAAATGTCTTTAAAACTCGTCTTATACTCATCGGAATGAGACTGCAGCAGCGGAAGATAGACAAACCATATGAAGAATTCATGCCCCATTCCTATCAGGGCTATCACCGGTAGAGCCTTGACAC
>DMKD01000321.1:0-970 GCA_003454605.1 Spirochaeta sp.
TACGAGCTTTTCGGCGTTTATAAGATTTTTTTCTTTCGAATTGCTTACTTTAGACTGAATTAATGCAATATTGCACTTTCCCATTCTCACCCTCCGTCTCCACCCGACTATTTCAGGCAGATCAATGTATAGTCGTTAGAAAGATAACCCTTAATCAGTTTAATTTCTGATGCAAAGGGTAAGGCAAGCTCCATTGCCATTTTGGGTTCATAATAAAAGTAATCCTCATCATGATCAGGCGATGCGGGATCGAGAAGATTAAACACGAATGCTTCATCCGCAAGTCCCGCAAGCACAGGTACTGCTTTTTTCAGGAACTCTAGATTATTTCCCGCATTAAGATTAAAGATACCTGACGTAAATGTAACATTGAAACTTGGACAGCCGAAGCATTCCTCGACACAAAAATCAGCGCTGAAGATATCGGCACAGAAAAATCTGGCATCAGGATATTCTTCTGCTGCCCGTCCGATCATTTTTTCAAGTATATCGACCCCTGTATACGAAGGGCTATCCTGTTTTTCTTTCATCAACCCGAATAAATCACCGCAGCCGCAGCCGATATCAAGAACAGATTTACCATATAAATTAATATTATCAGTCAGTGCTCTAAACCGTTTATACTGGGCTTCACGGCTTTCCCAATCCAGCACCATATATGTGTCACTTTTTTTAAGTCTCGGTTCATAATGGTTTTTAAGTAGATCTATTCTGTTCATGGATCTAATATAATCCAAAAAGCGCTTAAAAGCGATAGATCTGCTTTCCATTATTTTTTTATCGACTTTTTAACACTGTCTGTATATATTCATAGAAACAGGAGTGTTGAATTGCTTAGATTGTATAATACAATGTCGCGAATCATTGAAGATTTTACTCCCCGCGATCCCGGCAGTGTAAAGATTTTCACCTGCGGCCCCTCTATCTATCAGAAGGCCCATTTGGGCAACTACCGAACCTTCCTCTATGA
>DMKD01000321.1:987-20307 GCA_003454605.1 Spirochaeta sp.
ATGAACCTGACCGATATTGAAGATAAGGCAATATCTGAGGCAAAGAAACGTAAGACGAAAGTAAAAACTCTAACCGACGATGTTCTCGCAATTTTCAGAGAGGGGTTGAACGGGTTTGGATTTATAATGCCTGAACACCTTGTACCTGCAACCGATAGCATTGAACAGTCCGTCAAAATGATTCAGAATCTGGTGAATAAGGGAATTGCATATGAGCATAAGGGTGATTATTTTTTTGACCCTTTGAAACTAGATGAATTCGGAAAGCTCTTCCGACTCGATATGAAAAGATGGCCAAAAACAAAACGTCGGTTTAAGAAGGATACATATCTCGGCAATCGCTGGAATCTCGGCGATTTCATCCTCTGGCACAATCATAAAAATGATCCCGATCACCCATTCTGGGATACCGATATCGGACGGGGGCGCCCCTCGTGGAACATACAGGATCCTGCCGTTGTAACAATGAGTATCGGGGATCAGATCGATATAAACTGTGGCGGAATAGACAACATCTATCGCCACCATGACTATAACATCGCAGTGATGGAAGCCTATACCGGCAAGAGCTATGCAAATTACTATATGCATGGTGCACACCTTTTTGTCGATGATAAAACGATGTCAAAAAGCCGCGGAAATATTATCTACCCCGAAGATTTGACCGCCCGGGGTGCTGACTGGCGAGATATAAGATTTTATCTCACTTACACACATTATCGAAAAAAACTAAACTTCACCGAAGATTATTTCATCAATACCATCAGGAAAATCCAGAGCTTCAGAACAGTACTCAACGATTTACAGTCATCTTCAAAGCCCGCTGTATCTGAAACAGCAAAAATAGACAGTCTCATAGAAGGAGTCTGCCCGGCCTTTGAGCGGGAACTTGAAAACGATCTTGCGCTCGGCGCCGGCTTCGACGCCGTTTCGGACATTCTGGAGAGTATTGCAGATAAGGCGAATTCAAATCCACTTACAGATAATCAGAAAAAAAATCTGAATAAAAAACTCAGGAAAATTGACAATGTTCTAAATGTCATTTACCCTGACACATAAATTACAATGGGAGTTTATTATGGAAATTACTTACAAGCATGCAATTACATACCTATGGTCAAGAGACATTAAAAAGACTTTGAATTTTTATGAAAAAATTCTCGGGTTCAAGAAGGCTTATGAATCAGACGGCTGGATTGAAATGGCAGTACCGGGTGTTACAAATGCATATATTGCAATCAATAAGTGGAAAAAAGAGGGGACCTACCCTGTTAACCAGTTTCTCACCTTCGGGGTAGAGGATATTGACGCCTTTAAAGCACACCTTGTCGCAGAAGAGGTAACAATGTACGGCGACATGGTTGAATTCGCAGAACAGGGCATGAAGATGCTTAAATTCTATGATCAGGATAAAAATATAATTACTGTTTCACAAGTCATATAGAATAGCTAATAAAAAGTCCCTCCGAGATTATTCAGAGGGACAGTTTTAATCATTTCCGGGTTCTAATTTACGTAGAACTGTACATAGTAATCCCCGGAAGTGTACGGAAGCGCAGTTCCAAGAAGCTCTATTTCTGAGTCTCCATAAACAGAAACTACCATCTTTACTGCATCATCCGGTACTTCGCAGATGCCGTCGCCGCTGGCAGCCCACAGATACTGTGTTCCGGTGATATAGCCGTCAACATCATAGAAAGAGATATTGAGCGGAAAATAGTTCATCTCCAGCAGGATATCACCTTTGACCTCATCACCGTTGTGAGCAACTCTGAAGCTGCAGGAATATGGATCATCAACAGTGGTCAAATCAACTGAAAAATAATCAACATCATCAGCACTGTCAAATTCACCATTGATTCGGTAATCCATGTAGAGGTCGAGATCAAAACCGGTGTCTTCTGCAGTTACGAGTGTAGTGTTTGTATCTTCATTAGCCTCATCATACTAGTCGGTTGGGTCTGGTATTGCACAGCCGGCAAAAAGAACGGCTACAGCTGCAATAAGAACAAGGACAAATTTTGTATCCATTTTAAAAACTCCTATAATATGATTCCTATCTATCGGCTAAATGAAACAAAATATACACCTTTTTATAATGAATCAATCACCGCGCCGCTGAATTACCCTTTCACCCTCGGCAACATCACGGGTTAACCACATATTACCGCCGACAATAGCATTTCTGCCGATAGTAACACGGCCGAGTATTGTTGCGCCTGCATAAATGATTACACCGTCTTCAACTATCGGATGTCGCGGAACATCCTTTATAGGATTGCCGTTCTCATCCTTCGGGAAACTCTTCGCACCTAGGGTGACACCCTGGTAGATCGTAACATTTTTCCCGATTATCGACGTCTCGCCGATTACAGTACCGGTTCCGTGATCTATAAAAAAGTTCTCGCCGATCTCCGCTCCCGGATGGATATCAACCCCGGCTTCTGAATGCGCCATCTCACTTATCAGACGAGGTATTATCGGTACACCAAGTTTATACAGTTCATGCGCAATGCGATGGTTCGTCAGCGCCCTGATGCTTGGATAACAGAATATTGCTTCACCGATACTTTTAGCGGCAGGATCCCCTTCATAGGCAGCCTGAGCATCTGTTGAAAGCATATGTCTTATATAGGGCAGCTTCTTTATTAGTTCTTTAGCGGCTGCATCGGCACGGTCTTCACAGAAAGTGCATAACGAGTCGTTATTGCATGCAAAGCAGTAACCGCGCTTAAGCTGCTCAGACAAGATTGTATAACATTTATCCAGCGTGCCGCCAATATAAAATTGCATCGTATCTTCACGGAGTTCAGAATGTATAAAGTACCCCGGGAACAGAACCGAACGAATCATCTCGACAGCCCTGGCGAGCTCATCAATAGACGGCATGTGAATATCATGATCATTTGAACGAAGATATACTTTATTATACGACTCCGGTTCACATAGTTCTTCGGTTATCTTTTTAAGATTGAAATCGTGATTCTTTTTTTCTGACATTAAATAATCCTCTCTCCGGATATACTAATTAAATATTCCTGCAGAAAGATATCTTTCCCCGGTATCGGGAACAACGAAGACAACAACCTTCCCCTTGTTTTCCTCTCTCTCTGCAATTTCTGCTGCAGCCCACGCTGCTGCTCCGGCGGAGATTCCTGAAAAGATGCCTTCTTCTTTCATTAATCGCCTTGAGAACTCAAGTGCATCTTCATCTGCTGCCTTTACTATCTCATCGATAACTTCAGTATCGAGGTTGTCTGGAATGAATCCCGCGCCGATACCCTGAATTTTATGCTTGCCGGGATTCGGACCCTCACCATTAAACGCCTGTGTTATTACCGGTGAATTTAACGGCTCGACGGCGATGACCTTTAATTCAGGTTTGTTCTTCCTGAGGCCTTTAGAAGTACCGCTTATAGTACCGCCCGTACCTACCCCGCAGACAAGAATATCTATGCGGCCGTCAGTATCATCCCAAATCTCGGGGGCAGTTGTAATCTCATGACGATCCGGATTTGCCGGATTTGTAAACTGACCAGGAATATAAGAACCCGAAATATCGGAGGCAAGTTCTTCCGCTCTTTTTATTGCCGGCGTCATACCGCCTGCACCTGAAGTCAAAACAAGTTCTGCCCCAAAACCTGCAAGGATCTGTCTGCGTTCAGGACTGACAGTCCCTGGCATTGTTAAAATCAGCCTGTAGCCTTTTACGGCACAGACCATGGCAAGCCCGATGCCGGTATTCCCGCTGGTGGGTTCAATGATTACAGTATCAGGTTTTATCAGACCACGCTTTTCACCGTCTTCAATGAGGGCAAGTGCTATTCGATCCTTGACCGAACTGCCCGGGTTGAAATATTCGAGCTTCGCATAGACCTCGGCATTATCCCCGCAGAGACGGTTTATCCTGACAAGCGGTGTACGCCCTATTAATTCAGTTATATTGGAAGCTTTCATATCATATCCTTAAAGGATGTGTACCCTTATTGATTCGTCAACCTTAGTACGAAGAGCATCAGCGATAGCTTCGTATGTTCCTGTCCTGCTTGCAGCGCAACCGACGCAGGCACCCTTATAGCTGATAAACACATCAGTAAAACCATCTATATCTTTCATGTCGACTACCTCAACACTGCCTCCGTCGGCATTAAGAATCGGCAGGATTGACTCAGTAATAGTCTTGTCTACCTCTTTATGTTTCTGGATCAATGTCAGATCGGCAAATGTTTTTGTTTCTCCGGTCGCATTGAGCCTTTCACGTTCCATATCGGCTCGAGTGTCGCGCAGAATATCTTCGAGGTAGAACTTACGCTCTTCATGCCCGCCGGGTTTGATACATGATTTGCAGAATGCACCTGCCTTCGTGAACTGCGTGATCTCTTCCACGGTAGTAAGATCGTTGAGTTTAATGACTTCCTTGATTGTACTAAGCGATACTCTGGCACATTCACATACAATCTCTTCGTCCTCAAAAACCGACATATCAACGTTCTTATAAACCGAGGCAGCCTTTTTAATAACATCGTAGGCCATCACCGAACAATGCATCTTCTGCGGCGGAACCGCAGGAGTGTCGGGAGTGTCGCGAAGAGCCTTCTCTACATCAATATTAGTAATCTTAACCGCTTCATCAACGGTTTTACCGATACAGAGCTCGGCTGTTACATCACTCGATGCGATTGCAGTTCCGCAGCCGAAACTCTTATACTTTGAATCAAGGATAGTATCGGTTTCCGGATCTACCATCCAGTAAAGTCTTACTGCATCACCGCAAGAATCGGCGCCAAAATCAGCAACAATCAGCTTTGCGCCCTTAGCAGCAGCTTCCTCTTCGGTTATCTCTCCCATGAACTGGGGATTATTCATTCGGTCGCTGACTTTATCAGAATAATGTTCCCAAAGCGCACCGCCTATTAAATCATTCTTGGCCATAGGCTCTCCTATATATATTCTTTGTTTTGCGTGGATGAAATTGCACGCAGCCTCGTTACTGATTTTTTTATAACATCGACAGCATAATTAATTTCATCTTCAGTCGTATAACGCGACAGGCTGAATCTCATTCCGGTATGAGCAAGATCAGCTCCTATATTCATTGCTGTGAATGTCGGATTTGACTCAAGTGACTCTGAGGAGCATGCACTTCCGGTAGAAGCCGCAACGCCGTTCTGGTTCAGATCCCAGAGAAATGCCTCGCCTTCAATGCCTCTGAAACTTGCAAGAATGGTATTCGGTGTACGCATTTCACGGTTTCCGATTACCTCGACCTCATCAATACCGAGAATGGTATCTTCAAGTTTGTCCCGTAGACGTCTGACTTCAGTGTTTTCATGCTCAAGGTTTTTAACAGCAAGTTCAAGTGCCAGGCCCATTCCAATCATATAGGGTGTATTGACAGTTCCGGCACGATGACCAGCCATCTGCTCTCCGCCGTGTATGAGAGGCGTAATAGAGCTGCCCTTTCGGATGTAAAGACCGCCTACGCCCTTTGGACCGTGAAACTTATGCGCACTGAAGGTTAGATAATCAGCCTGGATATCCTGCATGTCTACAGGAATTTTGCCTATCGCCTGAACACCGTCTAGATGAAGTTTAACACCGTTCTCACGGCAGATTTTCCCGTATTCTTTTACCGGATTTATGAGTCCTGTTTCATTATTTGCCCATATTATCGACACGAGAGCCGTCTTATCCGGATCAATAGCCTTTCGCAGTTCATCCGGATCAACAATTCCCTCAGAGTTAACAGGAAGCCATTTAACATCGACTCCTAATTTTTCCAGAAACTCATAGACCTCGGATACAGCCGGATGTTCAATCGCGCTTGTAATCATCTGTGTCTTCTTACTGTTTAAAACACTGTCGAAATAAAGTGATTTAATTACAGTATTATTGCCTTCGGATGCACAGCTGTTGACAATTATATTATCTTCGTCATCCGCATTTATTCCTGCATACAGCCTATCCAGGGCAATCCCCATATACGGTCTGATTTCATGACCGAAACTATGTAGAGAATTGGGGTTTCCATACATCTTCGTGAAGAATGGATCCATTGCATCTTTAACGAGAGGATCGACTATAGTCGTAGCATTATTATCAAGATATACTCTTTCCATATGATAGAAATATATCTATATATCAGGTGAAAATCAAGCTCAATCAGATGTTATGTTTCCTACTATTTTTGTCAGTTTTACTGCTTTCCCGTCAACCCTCGAAAGCCTGGAATCTGCCTCACCTTCGGAAGCGATAAACCTGTTTTCATTGCCACAAGTCTTACGACCATCGTGATTAAAATAGCCGTAATAATTGATACACCGCTGCCCGCCCCGAGTTTTACGGCAGCAATCAGGGCAATAGAACCGAGAAAAGATGCGGTTGCGTAGAAATCACGGCTGATTACCGAAGGTATTTCACGCACCAGGACATCGCGTATCATGCCGCCGCCGGTAGCAGTGATCGCACCTGTCAGCAGAATACCTACAAAACCGAGGCCGAATTCCATCCCCTTCGCTGCACCGATTGCGGTGAAAACCCCCAGGCCTAATGCATCGAAAACTTTCACAAGTTTCCATACTCTCGCAATCCGCGAGGCAAGGAGCGCTGCGAGAACGCCCGCAGCTATACAGACTATAAAGTATGTTTCATCACGGAAGGCGGCGGGAGGTGTATCACCAAGCAGGAGATCCCGGAAGATGCCGCCCCCCACGCCGGTTATCAGCGCAAGGGTGCATACTCCAAGGATATCAAGTTCATGCTTGATTGCCTTGAAAGTCCCCGCGACAGCGAAAACTATCGTACCGAAAATATCAAGGTAATATAACATCTACAATCTGCAGCCTATATTGAGAGGTCGTGGTGGCCGTGCCAGAGCTTGTCACGAAGGGCTTTGACATCCTCACTTATCAGATACTCATCAAAGGGCATCATCCTGTCAATTATTCCATCCGGAGCGAATTCGATGATTCGATTCGCCGCCGTATGAACAAACTGATGGTCATGCGAATTAAACAGAATCACACCGGGGAACTTAATCAGTCCGTTGTTGAGGGCGGAGATAGATTCAAGGTCAAGATGATTTGTCGGTTCATCGAAGATCAGTGCATTCGCCCCCTGAAGCATAAGTTTGGATAGCATACATCTTACCTTTTCACCACCTGAAAGAACCTTAACTTTTTTAAGAGATTCCTCACCGCTGAAAAGCATGCGACCCAGAAATCCGCGAACAAAAGATTCTTCCTCTTCCTTGGTATACTGCTGAAGCCACTCAACGATATTCATATCGTTTTCGAAGTATTCAGAATTATCTTTGGGGAAATATTCTTTCGTAATAGTAACGCCCCATTCAAACTCACCCGAATCAGGCTCGGTTAAACCTGAAAGCACATCATAGAGTGCCGTTTTAGCCGCGTGCATTGGACCTACAAAGGCAATCTTATCTCCCTTGTTTACTGTAAGAGAAAAATCCTTAAGAACATGCTCACCATCTACAATCTTATTAAGGTTTTCGATGGATAGAATGTTATTTCCAGGCTCACGATCGGGTTTAAAATCTACATAGGGAAACTTCCTGGATGAGGGCTTAATATCATCGATAGTCAATTTATCAATAAGTTTCTTACGGCTAGTAGCCTGTTTCGCCTTCGATGCATTGGAACTGAATCGCTGAATAAATTCCTTCAGCTCAGCAACCTTATCCTCTCGTCGTCTCTTGTCATCCTTCATCTGCTTTAGTGCAAGCTGGCTTGCAAAGTACCAGAAATCATAGTTACCGACAAACAGTTTAATCTTGCCGAAATCTACATCCGCTATATGGGTACAAACCTTATTCAAAAAGTGTCTGTCATGCGATACAACAATAACCGTGTTATCGAATTTAAACAGGAATTCTTCAAGCCAGGTAATCGATTCCAGGTCAAGGTTATTGGTGGGCTCATCAAGCAGGAGGATATCAGGATTGCCGAACAGAGCCTGAGCAAGCAGAATTCGAACCTTGAAGGCGGGTTCAATCTCGCTCATCTTTTTAAAATGAAGATCTTCCTTAATGCCCAGCTGACTAAGCAGGGTGGCTGCTTCGCTTTCAGCTTCCCATCCGTTCATCTCAGCAAACTCACCCTCAAGCTCGGCAGCCTTTAATCCGTCTTCTTCACTGAAATCTTCTTTCTCATAGATAGAATCCTTTTCAATCAATACCTTATAGAGCTTCTCATGCCCCATAATGACGGTATGCATTACCGAAAAATCATCGAATTTAAACTGATCCTGCTGCAGCACTGCCATTCGCTCGCCGGGAGTAATTATTACGTCACCCTTATCAGCCTCAAGGTCGCCTGAAAGAACCTTCAGGAAGGTCGATTTGCCAGCGCCGTTTGCGCCTATTACACCATAACAGTTCCCTGGAAGGAACTTAATATTTACGTCTTTAAAGAGAGCCCTTTCACCGAAAGAAAGGGTAATATCACTAACTGTTAACATGGTTTGAACATAACGGAAAGAGAGATAAATTACAAGTATTGTAGTTATACGATTCGACTATCAAAAATATAAAGCCGGAGATTATTTCTGTCCCGGCTTTGTATTATCACCTTTTTATTCAGGCTTCGTTCTTAGATTTACTGTGAAGAGTTTTACCAAGCTGATCAACACCTACTGCAATCAGCAGAACTATTCCCTGTACTACCATCTGCCAGTATGAATCGATATTCAGCAGGATCATTCCATTGGTCAGTACTCCAATAATCAGCACACCGGCTACGACACCGCTAAGCTTACCTTCTCCGCCCGCAATGCTGATACCGCCGAGAACGACCGCTGTGATTACATTCATCTCAAAACCGGCTCCGGTTGTAGGCTGAGCGCTGAAAAGCCTCGACAACATCACAATACCCGCGATTCCGGCACACAATGATGAGAACATATAGGTAAGATATTTCATACCGCGAATATTCACACCGGACAATCTCGCTGCTTCCTCATTTCCGCCGAGTCCGTATATGTAACGGCCGTATTTAGAGCGGTTGAGAAACAGATGCCCGATAATGAAAATAAGCACCATTATTATTACAGGCACCGGTATTATACCGACATAGCCCTGACCTATCACCTTGAAGGCTTTTGTAAATCCGTAGACCGGTAAGCCGCCACAGAGGATATAGATAATTCCTCGAATAGTACCCATAAGACCGAGCGTAGTGATTAGCGGCGGTATACGCACTGAGGTAATTAAAAAGGCGCTTAAAGCACCGAATAAACAAGCTGCAAGCAGCGCAAAAATCACAGCTGCAACCGGATGAAACCCGGCTTCAACCATCAGTTTCGCGGCGACGGTACCGGTCAATCCCAGTACTGACCCGACGGTAAGATCTATACCGGAGGTTAGAATAACACAGGTCATTCCAACTGCGGTTATCCCGAGCATCGAAACCTGCCGCATAACATTCATCAGGTTATTTCTTGTAAGAAACGCATCTGAAGCTACTGCAAAAAATATAAATACAACAATACAGACATAGAAAATTCCATGTTTGCGGATTGACTTTTTCAAGCTAAATCCCTTAGGCATTTTTTTCTCCTATAAAGAATTCCACCATGGAAGGTGGTTATTGAGGGGAAGTTTGAAAATCAAACTTCAAAATGATAAAATTACCTGCACGGAGGCAGGTCATCGAGAGGAAGTTTGAAAGCAAAGCTTCAAACTTCAAAATGAAATTGAACACGGACGTTCAATTTCATTCCCTCCTATCAATTAGTCATTTCCTGATGCAAGATCAAGGATCTTTTCCTGATTTACTTCAGCGGCATTAAGTTCGCCTTCAATTGAACCTTCATGCATGACAATAATTCGTTCAGACATTCCAATAAGCTCGGGCATTTCAGAAGAAATGAAAATAATTCCCTTTCCTTCTTCTGCAAGCTCTTTTATCAGCTGATAAATTTCCTGCTTTGCGCCTACGTCGATACCCCTTGTCGGTTCATCAAAAATCAGAACATCACAATCGCCGGCCAGCCATTTCGCCAATACAACTTTCTGCTGATTTCCGCCGCTGAGATTTGATACCCGCTGCTCAACCGATGAACATCTTATTGAAAGTTTTGATTGAAATTCATCGACGAGATTTTTTTCCCTGCGCCGATTAACAAAAATCCAGTCGCTTATCCTGTTGATAAATGTATAGCTGATATTCTCTCTTATTGAGAGATTCAACAGCACCCCCTGATCTTTTCTGTCCTCAGGAATAAGACCTATGCCGTTTGCTATCGCCGCTTTCGGACTCTTGTTATCAACCCTTTTCCCGTGGATTTTTATCTCAGAGCTTTCAACATCGTCGAGACCGAACAAAGCACGCGCGACTTCGGTCCGTCCAGCTCCTACCAGTCCGCCAAAGCCAAGAATTTCACCCTTTCTAAGCTTGAAATTTATGTCTTTCAATAATCCGGACTTAAGTCCGCTTACCTCCAGTACGACTTCATCCAGGGCTGGTTTGGGTTTTGGAAAATCAACTCCGAGCTCCCTGCCTACCATCAGGCTTATAAGATCTGCACGATTTGTATCCTCAATATTTACCGTATCGATGTACTTACCGTCTCGGTAAACAGTAATTCGATCGGCAATTTCCTGCAGCTCTTCAAGGCGGTGTGAAATATAGATAATTGATACATTCTCTGACTGCAGTTTTTTTATCAGTTTAAAAAGATTTTCCGTTTCCTTATTAGTGAGCGCTGCCGTCGGTTCGTCAAAAATCAGAATGCGCGAGTTCTGACTGACAGCCTTCCCTATTTCAACCAGCTGTTTGTAGGCTACGCTTAATTCCGAAACCTGCAGTCTGGGATTAATATCAACATCGATAGCACTGAAAATTTCGGAAGTAGAATCATTCATTTTATCCATATCGACAAAGGCTGATTTTGTAAATTCTCTTCCGAAGTAAATATTTTCCGCTACCGTTAAATACGGGATAAGGTTGAACTCCTGGTAAATAGCAGAAATACCAGCCTCCATTGCTGTATGGGGATTAAGATGAGTCAGTATTTTACTTTCGAGCAGAATCTCACCGCTATCCGGCTGGTGAGCGCCGGTCAGAATCTTTATCAAGGTTGATTTACCCGCGCCGTTTTCCCCGATAAGCGCATGAACCTCTCCCCTTCGCAGGCTGAAATCTACATTATCAAGAGCCTGAACACCTGGAAAACCCTTGCTTATATTTTTTGCTTCAAGGATTAGATTTTCATCCAAAATTTAGTTCTCCTATAAATATAATCATGAATGTTTATTCTTCTCACTTCTCCATAGATACAGCAGCCCCCGGAATCATCCGACGGCTGCTTACTAATTATTCTGATACTAAAGCTGTATTATTTGGATGAAAGGTATTCGTCCAGGTTTTTCCAGGTAACTCTCTCGAAAGAAATATTATGGTCCTCAACATCCTTACCGTTAATCAAATCAACCATCATTTCAATGTCATGTGCAGCCTCAGCATAGGGCATCATATCAACAGTCGCTCGAAAAATTCCATTTTCCTGCATTGCTTCGAGTCCCGGAGGAGTTGCGTCAATTCCGCCTATGAAGAATCTGTCGCTGTCACGGCCTGCTGCCAGTGTAGCTTCGTATGCGCCGAGAGCTACAGCGTCTGAATGACAGATAATTACTTCAAGATCCTTGTTAGCCTGCAGAAGAATCTCGGTACATTTCATGCCGTTTTCTGTGTTATTTGCAGACTGGTTGTCAGAAACTATATTGGCATTAGGAGCAAGCTCTAAAAGACCATCTCTCATACCGTCGATTCGATACTTGTTCTGCGGCATATCAGGATATCCGAGAATTGCACAGTCAGCCTTTCCGCCGAGTTCTTCTGCTACCCATTCACCTGCATTGAGTCCTGCCTGGTAACCAAAATCATATTCATCAAGAATGCACTGAGCTGAAGATCCCTCGACAAGAGTGATAACTGAGATAACCGGGATTCCTGCATTAATTGCCTGAGCAACAACATCGGTCATTGCTGCAGTATCAACAGTAATCATAACGATTCCGTCTACACCTTGAGAAATATAATTCTCTATTGAAGAAACCTGCTTTGCAACATTACACTGTGAATCATCCACAATAAGTTTGATTCCGAGCTCGGCACATTTTGCCTTTGCGCCCTCTAATCTTGCGATGAAAAACGGGTTCACAAGGTCGATCTGTGAGTAGACAATCTTAAGCTGATCATCTCCGCCATCCTGCTGGCCACCGGCGAATACACTAGATGCACTGAATACCAGTGCAGCAGCAATTAAAAGTACAACTGCTATTTTTTTCATTAAATCCTCCACGTTTGACACTAAATTTTCCATATTAGATGTCTTGCTGATATTTATTTGATATTTTAACATTATTAATTGTTTTGTCAAATTTTATTTTTTATATATGGTGTTTTTACCCCGTTTAACTTATATTTTATATTTTATCATTTTTGTCATATATAATTTTCAGCCGTTTTGTTCTACTTCTTAAACAAGTTTCCATAATTTAAAAGTTAAATGAGAAAAATAGATATTAGATTTTTATGATTCTACTCAGCTTATATTAAATGTATTCGCGGAATTACAATTTTTTTGACATGGTTTGAAGAGAAAAAAGCGAATCGGGCTCGACACCTAATCGATTAATTTGTACTCATGTTGCGTTATCCAAACCTTTCAGATTCTATATCACATTTTAAGTTAATTATGATAAGCTGTATTAATGAGAAACAGATGCGACTGGTGCGGTGACGACCCGCTTTATATGAAATACCATGATGAAGACTGGGGGGTGCCGGTACACGATGAGCGGCTTCATTTTGAGATGCTTACCCTTGAGGGCGCACAAGCGGGCTTGAGCTGGTTAACTATCCTTAGAAGGCGCGAAAATTACCGCAAGGCATTCGATAATTTTGATGTTAAAAAGGTTGCTGCATATGATGAAGAAAAGATTCTAAGCCTTCTGAAAAACCCCGGAATTATCAGGAACAAACTGAAAGTTCGCTCAACGGTGAGCAATGCCAGGGTGTTTATAGAGGTCCAGGAGGAATTCGGGAGTTTCGACAAGTACATATGGAAGTTTACCGGTGGGAAAACTATAGTCCACAGGTTTAAGACTATGAGTGAACTCCCCGTAACCAGTCCCGAATCGGACGCGATGTCAAAGGATCTTAAAAAGCGGGGGTTCAAATTCTGCGGGTCGACTATCTGTTATGCTCATATGCAGTCGATAGGTATAGTCAATGATCACCTTACCAGCTGTTTTCGTTATAACGAGGTCTGATTATTCAGCACAATCCCTGCCGGGTATACCATTCTACTGTTTCAGCTATACCCTTCTCAGTATTAGTGACCGGACTGTAACTAAGTATTCTTTCCGCTTTTGCACTTGATATTGTCCAGTATGGGCAATTCATTTCTTTAAGTTTATGTTTAGTCAGCAATACTTTTTTTTTCGATATGCCCGCATATGCCCTGCTTATCAATGAAGCAATAATAATTATAACTTTGGGTATATATAGATTAAAAGCCCTAATACCCAGAGATTTTTCGATTAGTTCACCGAAATCTTTCCAGCTGTAGCACTCATTATCCGTCAGATAAAAAACTTCACCAAAGGCTGCCGGATTCTGAATACATAAAGAAATACCATGAACCAGATTTTTCACATATATAAAACTGACATTGCTCTTCCTGCCGATTATCGGCTTAATTCTGTGTTTAATCATTCGCACAAGTTCTAAGAAGTCTATATCTCTAGGACCATATACTGAGGGTGGTCTGATAATCGTAACAGGTAAATCTGCGTATCTTTCCTGTATTAATTTTTCAATACGAGCCTTACTCTTCCCGTAGGGTGATATAGGATTAAACGGAGCATCCTCATAAAGCAATACCCCTTCAGGACTGGGGCCTACGGCAGCCTGACTGCTTAGAATTATTATTTGTTTAATCTTAGTTTTTCGGGACCTGACCGCTTCGAGTAAGTTTTCGGTACCTTCAAGATTATAAGCCATGAATTCCTGCTCAGAACCAGCTCTGGTGACTGCGGCTAAATGTATAATAATATCATTCTGCGCAGTAAAATTCGAAAGAGATTCCGAATTCATCAAATCCCCCTCTGTACAGGATAATTTCGGGGATGAAGACAGCCATCCGTGTACGCCGCCGGATCGGGAAAGACAATCTATACTGAAACCTTGATCAATGAGATGCTCCACAAGATGGCTTCCGATAAAACCCGTTCCTCCTGTAATCCCTATCTGCATCAGCTACTCCTTTGTTCATGCTCATTCGGATATCAGTTGAAATTATAAATAGTAATTAATAAACTTACAACGTCATACCCCATATACATCCATGACTATCTATCCAATCAACTATTGCTTTTTTAAGCCATTGTTGTATTTAATTTTATTTTCTTATATAGTATAATCGGTTGATTCCCCATAGATTTGATATCGTTATTTAGGAGTTAGTATGAGTGTAGAGATCAGGGAAGTTAAAACAGAAGGTGATTTAAAGAAATTCATTAAATTCCCTTACAGGATATATAAAAACAACCAATACTGGGCTCCTCCGCTATTTAAAGACGAAAAAAGCATATTAAGTGAAGACAGTAATCCTGCTTTTGAGTTTTGTGAGGCAAAATACTGGCTTGCTTACAAAAATGGGGAATTAGCCGGACGAATTGCCGCTATAAAAAATGATGCTCTCATCGAAAAATGGAAGATAAATAAAGGCCGTTTCGGATGGATTGACTTCATTGACGATGAAGAGGTATCGGGCGCTTTGCTGAATACGGCAGAAAAATGGGCCTTAGAAATGGGCCTTGAGGCAATCGAAGGACCAATGGGCTTCACAGATCTTGATGATGAAGGCATGCTTATTGAGGGGTTTGAAGAACAAAGCACCATGGCTACGATTTATAATTACAGTTATTATCCTGAGCATCTGGCAAAGCATGGTTATATAAAAGAAACTGATTGGCTTGAGTTTGAATTGAAAACCCCTGATTCGGTTCCTGAAAAAATTGTCCGCCTGAATGAACTCATTCTTAAAAGATCAAAATTAAAGGTTGTAGATGGTAAAAAATCTAAAGCATATATAAAATATATCCCTGATTTCTGGGATATAATTGACGAAAGCTTTGATGACTTGTTCGGAACTATGCCTCTAACTCAAAAACAGAAAAATTATTATACAGATCAGTATTTCAGTATGCTTATTCCTGATTTCACTACTTTTATAGTCGATGAAAATGATAGACTCATTGCAGCCGGAATCACCTTTCCATCTTTCACCGAGGCACTTCGAAAAGCGAAGGGAAATTTCATTCCTTTTGGTGCGATTCACATGCTGATGGCGTTGAAATTCCCCAAAAAACTTGATTTTTATCTGATCGGAGTTCGTAAGGAATATCAGGGACGCGGTGTTATTTCATTAATGATGAATGAGATAAACCAAGGCGCAATACGTAACGGCATTACGCTCTGTGAGACAAACGTAGAACTTGAAGACAACAAGGCTGTTCAAGACATGTGGAAACATTATGACCACAGACAGCATAAGCGCCGGAGATGTTTCATTAAAACACTCTAAATATAGAAATAGTTTCTAATAAATATACTAACCTGCATTGCTATTCATTAGACTATGACGATGTTGGTAAGCGCACCTAAGGGAGAATTGAAATAATGAGTAATACTCATAAGATATTTGAAAAATGTTATAGCTTCACCGAAGCTGAAGAAGCTCGGGCAGCCGGGCATTATCCTTTTTTTCAGCCTATTGGAAAAACAGCCGGAACCAAGGTACTGATTAATGATCGAGAATTGCTCATGGCAGGCTCAAACAACTACCTAGGACTTGCAACTGATCCCAGGATGATAGAGGCGAGTCAGAAGGCTATAAAGGAATACGGAACAAGCTGTTCCGGGTCAAGATTTATGAACGGCACCCTGTCGCTTCATGAAGAACTTGAGCACAAGCTTGCTGATTTTGTCGGAGTAGAAGAAGCCTTATGCTTCACCACGGGTCATCAAACCAATCTTGGAGCAATTTCAGCTTTAATCGGTCGTGGAGATCATGTCATTACCGATAAATTTAACCATGCTTCAATTATGGACGGAATCTTTTTATCAGCAGGAATGCATAAATCCGTACATGTTCACAGGTTTCCTCATAATAATTTCACCGCTCTTGAAAAAATCCTCAAACGCATACCCAGAGATGCTCCGAAACTGATTGTAACCGATGGCGTTTTCAGCATGGAAGGAGATATTGTTAATCTGCCGGAAATGAAAGCCCTGAGTATAAAGTATGATGCAGCAATCTACCTCGATGAAGCACATGCAGTAGGCGTTCTCGGAGAAACCGGCAGGGGAACAATGGAGCATTACGGCGAAACAGATTTGGCTGACCTTATAATGTGCACGTTCTCAAAGGCATTCGGCTCAATAGGCGGGTTTGTTGCAGGCAAGAGCAAGGTTATAGACTACATAAAACACGTTGCACGGCCGCTGATGTTCAGCGCAAGCATGACCCCTGCAAATGTTGTTGGTGCCATAACAGCTCTTGATATCATCAAACAAGAGCCCGAACGCGTTCAGCGCCTTCAGGAAATAGGCCGTAAAATGGCAAAAGGTTTTGGAGATTTAGGCTTTGATACCGGAAGCACAACCACCCCGATAATCCCGCTTGTTATCGGTGATAATGAAAAAACTTTCATTTTCTGGAAAATGCTTTTTGATCGGGGCGTTTACGTTAATCCTGTTATAACACCCGCTGTTCCTCCGAACAGGGCTATGATAAGAACAAGCTATATGGCTACACACAGTGATGAAGAACTTGATCAGATTCTTGACATTGTAGGTAAAACCGGGAAAGACATCGGTTTAATCTAATCAGGATGATTGCGAGTCGTCTCTTTTATAGATAACCTCGCATTCTATTGAAAGTTCACGTAGCTTATTGATGATTTTTTCTTCCAGACTTAAATCATCGCATGAGCTGCCGATATTCATTTCAAGCCTGCCCTTATAACTGAATAGTGAAGTATTTCTTCCGGGTACAGGTGAATTGCATGGAAGTATATCAAAGCTGTCGATTTCAGCATCAAGCTCAACAGGAAGCCTTATATCGCCAAGGTTTGTCAGCACACCGGAGTACTGACTGCGGGCGAAAAGATGATAAAAAACCCTGAACAGAACCTGCTTCAGGACTCTAGGCATTAAACGAAAGAATACATTATACTCAGCACGAAGATTACGCGAAATCTGCTTCTCTAAAGATCCCGAATACCGTTCATGACGAATTTCAGAAGATATAATTTCAATAATTTCTTCAAATGAATATGGTTTCTCACCTACTCTGAATGCTGGTGAATATAGATATGAAAAATTTCTCAGGCAAGATGTAGGATAATCCTTCCGCATATTCACTGGAATCTGAAGCCTTATCGGAAGTTTCTTTTTAGCGGTTCCTGCAGCAATCTCTTCAAGAAAAATCTGCTGTATTGCAAATGAATATATAGAGGCCAGATACACATTGAGGGTTACATGATGCACTCTTGCCTGTTCACGTACAGTATCCAGATCCATTATTATTCTGGTTGAATAATATTTTTCAACAGGAATCATTATACCGGATGGAATATAAGCTGCCTTAGTCATCGGCAGCGGCGGTCCTTTACGCTTGAATTTCTTTCGGAATGCACATTCCCATTCCTCGCTTTCAACTTTCTCACCTGGTCTTTTAATAAAAACCGAATCACTCACTGATTTCCCTTCCAGGCGAAAATACTCAGTCAGAAGCGACATCAGAAAACTCATCGTACCGAATCCATCCGACATTATATGTGAAAGTTCCACGGCCACAGTGTTTCCCATCGCTTTAACTGAAAACGGGAATTTATTCTTGTCAAAATCAACATGACGATTGGTCCAGACCGTGTCTTCTTCAACCGGCGGCATATCCTCGGTCTGCTTAAATATGTAGTCAAAAAAATGCTTTTTGAGGTAAACCTGATAAAAAGGAAATCGCTTTATGATATTCTCAAGCGCTGCAGTAAGTTTCTGTTTATCAACAGGATTTTTAAGATTTACAGCAATCCTCGACATTGTAGTTTCTGTTTTTGAGTAAATAGATACAAATATCTGTGCAGCATTATCTACTGCAATATACTTAGGAACTGACTCTGGCATTTTTCTTTCTCTCCGTTAATCTTGTTAATGAGGGCAGCAGGACAATTGTTGAAAAGCAGGCAGTCAATAGTGTAAACACAATAAGAAGTCCAAAATATCTTATCGGCTGAAACTGCGCTAAGGCAAGAAATAACAGTCCTGCTACAATAGAAAATGTAGTAATAACTATCGGTCTGCCGGTATGCAGAATAGTTTCATATACTGCGGCATCCGGATCATCCGGAAAGAGTTTCTTCATTTTTCTATGCTGTAGTAGAAAATGAATAGCATCATCAACTCCTACCCCTATTGTAATACATGAAACCATAATTGTCGTCATATCAAGCGGAATATTGAAGATAACCATTAGAATCATACTTGCAAATATACCCATAAGTAAGGGAATAAGAGAGAGCAGGCCTTTTATAACAGATTTAAATACTAATGAAGTGACAATTCCAAGCATAATCAGAGCGGCAATTGTGGAAACAAGGAAATCGCGCCTCATTTGATCAGAGAGCTTCAGAAAGCCCAGACTTGTACCCGAAATTTCCCAATCGATAGTATCAAGCAGCTTCGTATCAAGCATAGCAGTCAGTTCTGTTTTCAATTGACGTGTGTCCTTTTCGTCAGGAGGCATCATCTCATAACTATTGAATATCCTGATTGTAATATGAATCTCAGAAAAATCATTACTGACAAAACTGTTATCAGGATCCACAGTTTTAAACATCCTGGAAACAAAAAGATTCAAACCGCGTGAACTGAAATTGTTCTGTTTACCGGTCATGACTTCCGCCGCATATTCAAGATACTGCGGGAATGAGAAGATATAGCTGATATTAGGATTTGCGTCCAGTTCGCTTTCTATCTGATTCACATTTTCCAGTACGTCCTTTTTCATGAAAAAATCTTTTTCAGGACCTCTGAGAATTATTTCAAGTTCCTCATAGCCGCCCATTTTGTAAAGAAAGTTATTCAGGTTCTTAATAACCCCGGAAGAAGACGGAAAATATTTTGAGGGGCTTGTATTGAATTCAACACTGGGCATTAGAATGATAAATGCTGCTGTTATTATTACGATGACAGCAATAGTAGCCTTCCAGCTTTTTACAAGACCGGGTCC
>DMKD01000274.1 GCA_003454605.1 Spirochaeta sp.
GGAGAATAGCATGGGGCGACCACCGAAAAATCCGAATGAAGGAAAGCTGAAAATAGGCGATAACTGGAATGCAATTACAATAATTGCTTATTCGCAGAACAACCCGCTGAAGGCTATAGCTGAGTTTGTTGAAAACTGTATAGATGCGAAAGCGAAGCATGTGAAAATAATCCGGGGAAAGCATAAGGGGCAGCATTATTTAAAAATCATTGACGACGGCCACGGCATTGATGATTTTCAGTATGTTGCTACGCATATAGGTGATTCAATAAAGAGGAAACTGAAAAAGAGCGGCGCCACCGGTCTGCAGGGTGAGTTCGGTATCGGGCTGCTCAGTTTCTGGACAGTCGGCGAACAGCTTATGCTCACATCTACCGGAAGCGAGGGCGAAACGAGAAGGCTGAATCTTGTCAAAGAAAATCCCGGATTCAAAATCAGCAAGGTTAATCAGTTGTTTGAAAATGAAACAGGTACAGAGCTTCATATTACCCCCCTGCTGTCGGGAATCAGGCAGCTGCACGGTGAAAAGATTCAAAACTATCTGGCCTCGGAACTGCGTGACAGGATATCAAAAAGCGGTGTTGAAATCCGTATAGTTGATAAGAGTGCACGAAAAGAATTCCTGGTTGAACCACGCAAGTTTACCGGGAGTCTTATTCATAACCTGCCGCAATGTAATAATCCTCATGGTGAAATATACTGTGAGCTTTATGTGAATGACCCATCTCCTGAGAATCATGTAGGTTTATATAAACACGGCAGCAGAGTAATAGAAGACATCACTGAGATAGAAATATTTTCAAAGTCTCCATGGAACTCGGATCTGCTTGAAGGGATAATCGACGTCACCTTTCTGCAGTTGACGCCCGGTACTCGTACCGGAGTTGTTCTTGATGATGCCTTCGATAGTTTTGCGGCATCCGTTAATGCACTGACTGAAGATTTGTCAAAAGTGGTCGCCGCTTATAAGCGCGCCGAGGAAGAAACTGCTAGTAAGAGTATTCTCAGAAAAATCAGCCGCGCCATGAAAGAAGCCCTGCTGTTTCTGCCTACAGAGGAATACAGCTGGCTGCATCTGCAGGGGAAGGTAAAGGCAAAGGTCGTAAGATCAGCTGAAGGCGAGTTCGTCGGGGTAGAATCCGCTGATGCTGCAGACATCATGAATCCCGAATATATAGATGCTGCTGCTGTAGATACACAGACTGCCGATAGTATCATCATGCCTGAAATATCGGCAGAACCTCCTGTTGAAAAAAGTTTCTTTGATTTCCCGGGGCCCTTGTTTTCTGCCGTTATTTCTCCGTCTTCTACGGTTATACCGATCAACACGGCAAAGACCTTCCAGTTGAAGGCCAGAGACAAAAAACGGACTCCGATCGAAGATGGTATAGATATACGTTGGGATCAGAAATGCGAATTGGGTACGCTTTCGAGTATCTCGGGTGAGATAATCGAGTTTCAGGCTGGCAATATCCCGGGTGTTGAAGAGCTCATCGCCTATGTAACTGAAAACGATAAGACGGTCGAATGTACTGCAGTTGTTACCATAACCGGTGAACTGTTCGGTAAAGGTGAGGGTGAAAGTGTCGGCGGTAATAAAAAAGGTCTGCCCGGCTACACCTTCAATCATTGCCCGGGCGAATTGTGGCGAAGCAGATATGATACAGAGCGGGGTATTATCATCATCAACAGCGGTCATGCCGATTTTCTGTTTGCGTCAAAGGCTAACCCCCGAAAGCTGCGATATATAACCAAGCTGTACGCGAAAGAACTGGTCCTGGTTAATTTTCCTGAGGCGGACAGTAATAAACTGCTTGAGCGGATGATAGAGCTGCAGCTGTATACTGAAGAAAACCTGTAATTGATCCACTTTTTAAAACAACCATTGTAAATGTCTACTAGAGTGCTAAAACAACCCTTGCAAATATCTACTTGGGTGTTATAATTAAGTAATGAAACGTAAAGCTGAAAAATATCTGGAAAACTGGTGTAGAAGCCCCAACCGTAAACCTTTAATTATAAGAGGAGCCAGGCAAACAGGTAAAACTTCGCTTGTAAGGATTTTTGCTGAGAACTCTAATCTGGAGCTTATTGAGCTGAATTTTGAAGAAAACCGTCGGTATAAAGATGTTTTCAACACAAATGATGTACAGGTTATAATTCAATCTCTTGAAATAATTCTGGATAGGAAGGTTGATCCCAAAAAAAGCATTCTTTTTCTTGATGAGATACAGGCACATCCGGCTGCTATAGCTGTACTTAGATATTTTTATGAGAAGATGCCTGAGCTTCCGGTTATAGCGGCTGGCTCTCTTTTGGAATTTGTTCTTGAAGACCATTCTTTTTCAATGCCTGTAGGGAGAATAGAATTTTTATATCTTAATCCGATGACTTTTGAAGAATTTCTTTTGGCAGATGGAGCTGAGCAGCTGACAGATTATCTAAATAGATATGAACTTGATGATGAAATTCCTGCTTTTGTTCATGATTCTGCTCTTGAAAAGTTGAAAACTTATTTTTTAATCGGAGGAATGCCGGAAGTAGTCAAAGTTTATACCGAAACAGGTTCACTGCTTGAAGCAGACAGAGCTAAATATTCTATTCACAATACTTTTCGTGAAGATTTCAATAAATTCAAAGGAAGACAGCAGCTTGGTAATCTGCAGGAAGTTTACGACAGGCTTGGTATGACGGTTGGCCGTAAGATTGTTTATAATTCGATATTTCCTGATGGAAAAAGTAGTAAAACTGAAAAGATTCTGGCATTATTTGAGAATGCAAGATTATTGTACCGGGCCTGGTTATCAAGCGCGAACGGTCTTCCGCTGAAAGCAGAATTGAAAAGAAAGGCGGCAAAGGGTATCTACATCGATATTGGGTTGCTGCTTTCATTAAATGGATTATCACTGGATTCACTCAATAATGATGATATGTTTTTTTCATACAGCGGCGAGCTGGCTGAGCAGTTTATTGGCCAGCACTTATTATGCTTTATGCCTGAATATATGAAACCGGAAGTTTATCACTGGAGACGTGAAAAAAGTCAATCTAATGCAGAAATTGATTATCTTGTACAATCTAATAATAGAATCCTGCCTATAGAGGTTAAATCAGGGAAAACCGGCACTTTGAAATCTCTTCATTTATTCATGGAGCAGAAGAACCTGCAGCAGGCTGTAAGATTTTCAACAAATACTCCGATAGTTGAGAGTGCAAAATCTTCTCTCAGTGGGTCAGATTACTCTTACACGCTTATTTCGCTGCCTTTGTATATGGCTGAAAACCTAAGCAGGTTGTTACAAACTTTATAGCGCATCCGTGATTAGATTTACCCTCCTATGTGTATTGATAATGAAAAAATCATGCCGTTTAATCATTCGTAAGTATGAATGCCCAGTTTCTGCTTGCATATAAAACACGTATAATTACCACGCTTTTTTCCTTTTCATCTACCCGATAAAATATGTAATAGTTTTTAACTGTGAAGCAGCGGATATTTTTCTTTGACAGATAGTCATCAGCAGCTTTCTGATATTTCATAGGCATTTCCTGCAGCTCTTTTATTCCTTTTTCTATTCCTGTTAAATGGCTTTCGGCTGCTGAAGGGTTTTTTAAAATATTGCTTATATAATTAACTATCGAAGTAATATCATTTGAAGCTGGTTCAGTGATTATGATCTGATACATCAGAGATTGATTTTATTACGAATGTCGGTAAAAACATCTTCCATTGATCGGCTGTTTCCGGAATCAGCGGCTTCCAATCCTTCATCAATCAGATTGTAGAGTTCTTTTCTGCCGGTAAGAAGCTCGAAGGTCTCTATGCTCATTACAGCTAGATCGCCTTTTCCGTTTTTAGTGATGAATACCGGTTCGGTGTATTTATGACAGAACTCTGATATTTCGCTGTAATTGTTTCGTAAATCTGCGCTAGGTCTGATAGTCGGCATGTTATTCCCTCCATATATCAATATTATATCATAATTATTGTATGGGGTATTAATAAATGATGGTTCGAATTAATTATTCTGATGCAGTTTTCTCAATGCTGAGGCTATATCCTTTTTTAAAAATTTACCGAGAGTGACATTGATTACCATCTCATACAATGATTCTTCTGAATCTTCAATATGGATGCCGTTGAGTTCTAAAAATACTAATCCGGCTGCAAGCCCCGTTCGTTTGTTTCCGTCTAAAAATGGGTGATTCTGTGTGATGT
>DMKD01000183.1 GCA_003454605.1 Spirochaeta sp.
GGAGGCGGTTTTTTTGTGCACAATCAGTTGACAATAGCTTCACTCTTTGTATAATAATGACAGTTCAAAGGGCGGCTAGCTCAGTTGGTTAGAGCACTTGCTCGACACGCAAGGGGTCGATGGTTCGAATCCATTGTCGCCCAGAAAGCAGAATGCTTTAGAAGACCGGAATTAACGTTCTGGTCTTTTTTTGTGGTTAGAAATGCAGGTAGCGTTTCAGTTTCTTAAAGGTTTTTCCTGAAATAAGCGCTTTGCCTAAAATCAGAAGCAGAGCGAGTGAACCTATCGGGAACAGAGCATTCAGTGACCAGGACAGCATGAGTTCGCCGTAATATAAATTGATAATCGAATCCATGAGTACTAGTAAGACAGCTGCAAATCCGAGTATGATGCTGCCGCTGTACAGCTTGCCGGGTTTCTTCTTTCTGATTATGATGGCTGTAATGAATACGATACCGTAGCTCAGGGTTGTCAGAGGCAGACCAAGGGTCCAGAACCATTCAATTCCATTACTGAATATATCCAGAGAAAATAGAAAAACCGATGAACTCAGGAAGAGCAGAGGGAAGACAAACTTCATTCGTCTGATAAATCCAAATATAACGATCAAACAGATGATGAACAGGCCGAGAGAACTCATTACATATGGTGAGAATGTCAGCTCGTTATTCGACATCCAGTCCTGCATTGCGTTATTGAATGCTGTGCCGATTACTATGAGAATGATAATGATGAAGAAAACACTTCTGGTCTTTTTTTTCCTTGCATCCTTCAGCTGCTTCAGTTCTTCGTAGTAATTCTTCAGCTCTATCTCTTCTTTTTTTATATCTGTTTCAAATGGAATTTCAGGGATACTGAAACTGCATAAGGGGCAGCACTCTGTACCGTGATCAACTTCAACTCCGCATTTTGGACAATATGGCATAATAATCTCCTGTTATAAAACAGTATCAATCTTTACAGGAACTCCGAGTTTCCGGAGCCTGCTGAAAAATTTCATCTCAACGGTTTTATTTTCCGTTAGAGAACCGAAGGTGATATAAAACTTCTCTTTGAAACTGAAGCCTATCATCTTTACGAGATTACCGGGGCTCGGCGGAGGAATGACATTTACCGACACAATTTCCTCTTCTATCTCTGCGGGAAACACAATCTTGCCCAGGTTGGAAATTCCGCTTGTGTAACCTCTCTCTCCATACAATCTGTATATCACAGGCAGGATCATTTCCTTGATAAACAGGGGCATAATTCTTACAAAGATGTTGTTCTCAGTTTCAATGTTGCGTTTTATCATCTTACCCACATATCGGCGATCTATTTCAATACTCAGATAGCTTCTCATGTGTTTAATCAGATCATCCTCTGAGAAGAACCCCAGTCTTGGATCAATGCCCGGTGTTACCGAAACGAAAAAATTGAACATTGTACGGCTTTCAAAGATGTTTCGGAGATTGACCGGAAGGTTAATAACTATCGGAGCCGGTCTGGATTTCCGCTCGTACATTATCTGCTGAAAAACCTCAAGATAGATGACACAGAGCAGGGCTGTGAGATTCAGCTTCTTTTCAACAGCTAAGGCTTTTATATCCCTGAAATCGAGGCATCCGGTGGTAACGTGATAGATGCCCCTCTGTGTTAATTTATAATCCAAATGAAAAGCCTTATCTCTTTCTGTTTTGCTCGCGGGAATATGTCTGTCATAAAACTGTCTGAAGTCGTCACTGTATTCTTTAGGCGGAATGTCTTCGCCGGGGATTTTAATGCCAGCTGTATCGGCAGGCGTCAAGCCTCTGAGCTGATAATATTTAAGCAACAGAGATTTCGTAAATTCAAGGCCGCCGCCTCCGTCGGTAATTGAGTGTGAGAACTCGAGCGCTATCTTTTTTGTCCCGTATTTTACAGTGAATAGAAAACCCGCTTTTTTGAAATCCCATTCGGTACAGGGATAATATATATCCTTTCGGATCATAATCTGCTCTTCTGTTTTTTTGAAATAGTACCAGAACAATCCACGTTTTAATTTCACATGGAAATAGGGGAACCTTGGCATTATTTCATCCAGGGCTAGTTGGAGAATGCCCGGATTCACTCTGTTTTTCAAATTTATATCTATCCTGAAAAGAGTGGTGTTTCTTATGTTCACATTAGCAGGATATATTTTACCGGCGTTGTCTAATTTTGACCAATAATCTTTCATTTCTGCATATAAGTATAGCAGAAAAGACTTAGAGTGTATTGAGTGCATTGTTTTAGGAACTAATTTAATCTCAAGCTCTTTTGGTATATAATCACCACATGGCTGAACTTGAAGATATACTAAACGACATTACAGTAAACGGGTTATTCTCATTTTCACGCTCAGGAGGGCCCGGAGGGCAGAACGTCAACAAGGTTAATACGAATGTACATCTGAGTATGAGTGTTGACGATTTTACCTCTCTGACTGTTGAAGAACGTGGGCTTGTAAGGCTTCGGCTGCAAAACCGCATTAATTCAGAAGGAATGTTGTTCGTACAGGCGCAGCAGGAGCGTTCTCAGCTGCGAAATCGCCGGCTTGCCGTTATCCGTATGGCTGAACTCGTGGAAACTACCCTGGTTAAGAAGGCTGCGCGGAAAAAAACCAAGCCATCAAGGGCATCCAAGCAGCGACGTTTGAATGAAAAGAAGAGAAGATCCGAGAAAAAGAAGAACCGCCGGTCAACTGATTTCAGCTGAATAATCAGCCTACTATGATATCCTTCAGATAGTCCTTAACATAGCCTGTAATAAGTTTCTCAGATTTTTATCTTATTCAAAAGTACTACGGCTTCACGGCATTGGAATAGTTTTTTGTTGAGGATACTCTCGGACTCTAGATATCTATGTTATATTAAATACCACAGAAGTTGTGAAATCAACAGGTGTCGATAAACAGCGGGTGCAGCGAATACTATGACTTTGGAGAGAGTGTATGAAGATAATTAAGGGAACCTCGAATAAATATCTCGATATAAATCTTAGTGCAAAACAATGGTCTGTATTTTCACCTTCAAATGAAGATCTTACCGCCTTCATAGGAGGCAAGGGGCTGGGGCTGAAGATCTTCAATGACCGCCTCGGAGACAGGTTGGAAAAAACCGATGCCTTGGATGAGGGGAACCTCCTGATCTTCGCGATGGGCGTAATGCTCGGCACCGGTGTGCCTTGTTCAGCCCGTTTTGAGGTGATAACGCGCTCGCCGCTTACAAACCTGATGGCTGCTTCATCCTGCGGCGGATACTTCGGTGAAGCATGCAAGACTGCAGGCTGGGACGGGCTGATAATTTCCGGCCGCTCTGATAAGCCCCTGGTAATTCGTATCGATGAGGATGGTGTAAGCTTTGAAGATGCGGGCGATCTGTGGGGGCAGGGGACATCCCAGGTTCAGAAATCGCTGAACCTCGATTCGAGCGAAGGCGCCGCAGTCATCGGCCCGGCCGGAGAAAACCTTGTGAAATATGCGGGCATCTGTTCAGGCCACCGCTTTGCCGGACGCGGCGGCGTGGGCGCGGTAATGGGTTCGAAGAATATCAAGGCCGTTGTTGCAAGGGGTAATGCTGTAAAAAATGAACCCGTAATGCCTGAATTATTCGAGCTTACCAAAAAACGGGCAAAAAAATATATTAGCAGAAATGAGCAAACCAAGGGCTTTCGTGCATATGGAACAAATGTAAATGTAAGAGGTGCAATCGATAAGGGTTATTCCGCCGTAAGAAATTTCCGGGACCGATGGAATCCCGAGACCGAAAAGACCTCGGGTGAGGCAATGGCTGAACGTTATAACACAAAGTATTCAGCCTGCCGTCACTGTATCATCCTTTGCGGCCATAAAGGAACATATCCGGACGGTAAAATGCGGCAGATCCCGGAGTATGAAACAAACGGCATGTTCGGCAGCAATATCGAGAACTATGATCCCGACCTGATCGGCCAATGGAACGAAATCATGAACGAATTAGGTTTTGATACGATTTCTGCCGGGGGCACCATAGCATGGGCTATGGAGGCTGCCGAGAAGGGGGTCCGTAAGTCTGAGTTGCGGTTTGGACGCACGCATAATATCAGCGGCATACTTGAAGATATTGCATATCGGGTCGGCGAGGGTGACGAACTGGCAGAGGGCAGTATGAGGCTGAGCAGAAAATACGGCGGGACAGAATATGCAATGCATGTTAAAGGCCTTGAGTGCGCTGCCTATGATCCCCGTGCAGGCTGGGGGCAGGGTCTGGGCTATGCGGTTTACAACAAAGGCGGCTGTCATCTCGGCTCCTACATGATTGCCCTTGAGGCACAGGTAGATTATATGCCGCCTCACACAAGCGTTGGTAAGGCTGACTGGGTTGTATTCATGGAAGATCTATATGCAGGAGTTAACTCACTTCAGGTATGTCAATTTTCTGTCTACGGCATTATCATGGAACCGCCTATTCCTAAATATCTTCCGAAGCCGCTTCTCAATATAGCCACAATTACAATGCCCCGAATCGCTCAGGCTTTAATGGATTGGAGCATTCTCAGTGATTATTTCATGTCGATAACCGGAATCAGGATGAATAAATGGGACTTTCTGAAAGCAGGAAGCAGGATAAACAAATTCGAGCGCAGGATGAATGTCCGTCTGGGGCTGAAGCCGGAAGATGATACCTTGCCTGCGAGGTTTACTGAAGAAAAAGAAACTCTGTATCCGGGTAAGAATACGGTCGTTCCCATAGAAAAAATGGTGAAACAATATTACAAGAGGCGGGGTTACGGTCCCCACGGCGGTCCAATGCTAGACGGCTCGGTAAAAGCTGCCCGGCAGCCGCTGAAGCGGATCTATTGTTCCATAATAATGGCGGTACTGGGATGGTTTATCCCCCATGTGGCCTGCCGCAAAGATGGAGTGAAAGATGTGGTGAAGGCATTCCCTGAAGACTTCAGCTGTACCCTCGGTGTGTGGCCGGACGGCCCGTCAGTTTCATTCAGGCGTGAGGGTGACAGGCTGATTAAAACCGATATTGTCACCCCCGATCTCG
>DMKD01000036.1 GCA_003454605.1 Spirochaeta sp.
TTTAATTGTGTACTCACAAATACAAAACGTTATCTTGAAGCCCGCCTCGCCGGCGACTTTGAAGCTGAGAAGCTTGACATTGATCCAGGTGATCCGGTTCAGTTTATCGAAACCATAGCTACCGAGGATGACGGCAGACCCGTCGAGTTCTCTCTTGCCTACTATCGCGGCGATCGTAACCGCTTTGCGCTTGAGGTTTCAAGGCGCGGGGTGCCGGGGTAATAGGTTTATTTAAATGTGGTTTTGTATATGGTTAATAAAACCGTTTACAATACCAAAATATGATGTTACCATTTTTCAATGGATACTGCACCTAGAATATCTCTTAAACAGAGCAATAGAAAGATCATTCTCAATATGTTCAGAGAATCATCAGTGCTTTCGGTTTCTGACGTAAGTCTAAAGACCGGCATAAGCAAACCCACTGTTCAGAAAGTAATTAATCATTTTGCGGAGACTGGCTATATCCTGCCGGAGGGGAAGGGAAATTCTACTGATGAGGGCGGTAAAAAACCGCTTCTATACAGCTTTAATCAGCTGTTAGGATACGTTGTCACGATTCATGTTGGGCCGGATTTTATGCATTCCGCTATAATTGATATGAAGTCACAGATTCTACAAAGTGATTTCCGTAAACTCGATGATATTGGTATTGAAGAAGTAACCCGTATGTGTGCAGATGTAATTTCCGATTACTCGAAAAGTGATTTGGTTCAGAACAGCAGGATAATCTCGATCTCGATAGCACTTCCGGGTATTGTTTCGGCGTCAGAAGGTGTTCTTGTCTATACTCCGCATTTCCCGGGCTGGGGTAATGATTATCCCTTTGTTGGTGAGTTGAAGAAGCTCGTATCAGTCTCAGCACCCATTCTGTGTGACAATATAAACCGGTATCAGGCTTTTGCTGAAATGAAAGCGGGCAAGGCAATCGGTAAAAGAAATTTTATGATAATCGATGCTATGGAAGAGGGATTAGGCAGCGGAATAGTTGTAAATGGTCAGCTGAAACATGGTGCGCAGAACTTTTCAGGTGAAATAGGGCATATGCTGCTGATGCCGACAAGCGGGCCGAAGTGTATATGCGGTGGTAAGGGTTGTTTTGAGGCATTGGTAAGTCTCAAAAGAATAAATGCTCTGATAAACGAAGGTCGCAAGCTTCATGACAACTCCCTTATTTTTACAGATGAGAATAATGAAACGATGCTGAAACGTCTGTTCGCCGCCTTTGTTCAGGGTGATGAATTTGCTATTGTAATCATGGATGAGATTGCATTCTGGTTCGCTTCTGGAATAAATAATGTTATCATGATCAACGATCCGGAACTTATTATTCTCGAAGGAATTTACACAACTGTCGGAGATAGTTTCATCGAGTTAATAAAATTTCATCTTGAGAGATTGGCTTATCCGGGAATAGAGCGAAAGGTTCAGATCGTGATGTCTGATTTCGGTAATGAAAGAGGAATACTCGGAGCCGGTACTTATGCAATATGGTCGTTTTTCAATCAAGTTGAATTTTATTCCGATTAGTTTTTTATTTTTAGTTTAAAAAGAGGTTTGTAAAACCATAATGATAAATGATTCAGTTTTAAGGAGTTATTCATGGAATTAGGACTTAAAGGCAAACAGATATTTATTACCGGCGGAAGCGTCGGCATAGGGCTGGCTGTAGCCCGCGCATTTGCACGTGAAGGAGCAGAGGTCGCGATAGGAGCACGAAATAAAGAACGTGTTGAGGCTGAGGCCGCGAAGATAGCAGAGGATTTTGGTGTAAAAACCCTCGGTATTTCGGTAGATGTTTCAAAGCCCGAGGCTATCGAAGCTGCACGTCAGATAATCGAGAAAGAGTTTGGTGGTATAGACATCCTTATCAACAATGCTGGAACAGGCACCGAAGAAACAGTCATGAACTCAACCGATGAGAAGTGGTACGCAGTATGGGATCTTCATGTAATGAGTACAGTTCGCACTGCCCGTGCATTTGTCCCCTATATGAAAAAACGCGGCGGAGGGGTGATTTTGAATACTGCAAGCATCTGCGCTACCCAGCCGCTATGGTACGAACCAATCTACAATACAACAAAGGCGGCCCTTTTGATGTTGGGCAAGTGTATGGCCAATGAGTTTATTTCAGATAATATCAGAGTGAATACTATGAGTCCCGGCCTTGTTCTCACCCCCGACTGGTGGAAGACCGCCGGTGTCCTCGCAGAGAAAGAAGGCACGAGCGCAAAAGACTATCTCGATGGTGTTGCTAAGCAATATGCGAAGAATGAGCGCTTTGGCAGCCCGGAAGAAATAGCGGAGTATTATGTGTTTCTCGCCTCGGACTGTGGTAAATACAGTGTAGGTTCCAACTACTATGTAGACGGCGGCTGGCTGGAAGGTGTTCGATAAAACAGCTTCCAGGCTGTTTTATCGAATTGGAGTTTGTNNCAGGCGGTCATGACCGCTCCTAAAACAATACGATTTCAACAGATTGATATCCCTGCCCCGGATCCCGGTGAAGTCCAGATCAACATCAAACGTATCGGTGTATGCGGGAGCGACATCCATGTGTATCATGGTCTGCACCCCTACACAAGTTACCCGATAGTGCAGGGGCATGAAACCGCCGGCGAGGTAACTGCTTTAGGCGAGGGTGTTACTGACTTTAAGCCCGGTGATAAGGTGACTCCAGAGCCCCAGGTTTTCTGTGGTAAATGCTGGCCCTGTACTCATGGCTTGTATAATATCTGCAATGAACTCAAGGTTATCGGTTTTCAGACAAACGGTACTGCATGTGATTACTACACATACCCTGCCGACTGTCTCGTGAAGCTTCCCGATGAAATGAGCTACGATGAAGGCGCGATGATTGAGCCGCTTTCAGTCGCTGTCAGGGCAGTGAAAAAAGCCGGCGACATCAAGGGTAAAGAGGTTCTTGTGATGGGTGCAGGCCCCATAGGAAATCTTGTTGCTCAGACGGCTAAGGGCTTGGGTGCTGCTTCTGTAATGGCAGCTGATATTAACGGATTTCGTCTTGAAAAAGCCGTAGAATGCGGGATTGACTACACGGTGAACCCTTCACGTGAAAAACTTGATGAAAAGATCATAGCAGCTTTCGGCGCTGAAAAAAAGGCTGACGTAATCTTTGAATGCACTGGAGTGCAGCCGGGTCTTGAAGCTGCAATTACTAATGCCCGCAAGGGAACTGATATTGTGGTTGTAGCAGTTTACGGAAAGGCCCCGACTGTGGATATGGCTCTCGTAAATGAAGCTGAACTCAGACTGATTGGTACCGCACGATATAATATAGATGATTTTCGTACAGCAATTGGGCTTGTGAATGACGGGAAAGTTAAACTTGCTCCGCTTGTAACCGACACCTTTGATTTTGCCGATTATAACGCAGCTTATGAGAAGATAGACAAGAGTCCTGAAACCACAATGAAAGTAATGATTAGGGTTAACGATTAGGAGCTATGCAGTGGAAATTGAAGCTTTAAAAATCGGTTTGATCGGCGGGGTGCATCCGAGTATGCCTGAAACCGAACTTTTTCTGAAGAGATTTAAGGTTGCCCTGGCTGCACTGAAGGCTGTAAAGTGCCTTCAAAACTCAAGAATAGATCAGATAGGAGACCTATCCAACGGTTTTGAAAACCTCTATGTTGATGAGCGTGAACTAAGTCACAAATTTGGTACCTATATACAATCCCGCCATACGGTTGAAGATCTTGTTCGCAGGGCCGAGTTATATGATATTGCTGTATGCGGAGCAATGAGACACCTCAATAATAACGGTATAGTTGCTCCCTGCGAAGCAGAGGTACAGTTCAAGCCCGGTGCAGTTACCGTATTCAATATGCAGAATTTTATTTAATAGGAGGAAGATATGTATTCAGCAGCAGTAACAAAACCGGGAGTAATTGAGATTGTTGAACTCCCGAAACCTGATATCGGCTCGTACGATATAATTGTAAAAACCGAAGCATCATTCATATGTAACGCAACCGATCGAAAGGTAATAGATGGCCATTTCCCCGGCCTCGGGCTGGAGAATTATCCCCTTCTGCTTGGTCATGAATCAGTTGGAATTGTTGAGGTAGTCGGAGACAATGTCACAACCTTTAAGGTAGGTGACCGTGCCATCGGCGGGCTTCTGCTTAATCCTCCGGGGGGGAAATTCGGCAGCGGATGGGGCGGGCATTCAGAGTATGTCC
>DMKD01000368.1 GCA_003454605.1 Spirochaeta sp.
TGGATATCGGAACTGCCAAGCCCGATCCTGATTTTCTTGCAAGAGTTAAACACCATCTCATAGATATTAGAGATCCTCACGAGCAGTTCCATGCCGGTGATTTTGTTGAACTCGCTGATGAAATCACAGAAAAGATCAGCAATCGTGGGAAAATCCCTGTAATATGCGGAGGAACCGGTTTCTATTTCAAGAATTTTATCTACGGTCTGCCCGAGGCTCCGCCGGCTGATGAAGTTATACGAAAGCGGCTGCAGTCTGAGCTTGAAGAATCCGGTTCTGAACCCCTGGTTGAACATCTGCAGCAGGTTGACCCGGTGTCGGCCGCGAGAATAAACCGAAACGATAACTACCGGATTCTGCGCGCGCTCGAAGTCTATGAGGCATCGGGACGCCCCCTGTCGGATTACGCCCTGCCCGAGAAACCCCGTGCGCAGTATGAGACCCTGCTGATTGGTTTGAACCGCGGCCGGGAGGAGCTCTACGAGAGGATCAATCTCCGGGTCGAGCTTATGTTCGATTTGGGTGTTGAGGCCGAGGTGGCAGCTCTGCGTAAAGGCGGCTGTACAGACTCCGACCCGGGTATGAAGGGCATAGGCTATCGTGAGTTCTTCACAGCTGAAAAAGAAGGCCTTGATAGCGATGAGCTGCGTGAGTTGATAAAGCGCAATTCACGCCGCTATGCAAAACGGCAGATAACCTGGTTTCGTCAGCTTGAATCGATTAACTGGTTCAGCCCCGAAGACATTACAGGCATATCTGATTGTGTGGATGAGTTCCTGAAGGGTTAATTATTCTCCGAAAAAATAACTGCTGAAAATATCTCAATCTCGGTCGACGGATCTTTCCACGCGTCAGGTCTGAGCCCTGCCTTCATGCATGTATGCTCAACGAAGGTATTCAGATCCCAGCCCTGCTCGGTCGCTACCTGGGGAAGAAGAACGCCTGAATTATATCCCTGAGTCATAAGAATCCCGTGCTTCCCGATTTCAATTTTGTTTATATCGGTAATTTTTCGAAGCGGAGACAGCACTGATATCTCAATGTCGATTCGGTCAAACTCATCAGCTGATAGGGCAGGGAAGCGCGGATCATCGAAGGCGGCGGCATGGGCCATGTTCAGGACTGTTTTTATAAGTGGTTTCCTACCGATAATGTTGCCGATGCAGCCGCGAAGCATTCTGCTGTTGTGCAGCGTCACAAAGGCGCTGCAAATCTGCTCAAGTTTATCAGTCGGCTCAGGATAGTCGGGCTTGCCGAGGCCGAGATCGGTCTTGATTCTATCTCTAGCTGTTTTAAGAAGAATTGCTTTCTCCTCATCAGTTAATGAAAAATCCATACATCCCTCCAGACAAGATTATATTCATATTGTTATTGAGCTAATCGGTGAAGTATGGAATCTTTGATTTCATACTTCGAAATGAATAACTGGCATTTATGTCAGTTATTCATTCCCCATAATACGGTTCAGTCGTTCTTCCTCAAGTGTAATGGTGAGGTTTTTCTCTTGCGTAGGCAGAACAAGACCCTTAGGCCCGTCCTTTGCCCGGCGCAGATATTTCACCTGAGTATAATATAGTTCACCGCGGCCCGAGTTTCTGCCCTTGCTGTAAAACAGGGCAAGGTTTCCTGCATCGAGGAGGTTCTCGAGCGGAACCGATTTCCCTTTGATTGTTTTGATAAATACATAACCGCCGGGGTAGTCGCGGGTATGCAGCCATATGTCGTTGCCCCTGACCCAGCTTCGCAAAAGTCGGTCATTCTCTGAAGAACTTCTTCCAACGAGGATAGTATAGGGACCCGAGCGGTAGTTTAAGCCCGGAGCTCTTTCTTTTATATCCTTTGAGGTTTGTTTGGGAATTGAGTCGATGAAATCTTTAAGTACTGTAAGATCCTCTTCTTTTTCAATCCTCTCCCTGTCGGCCTGCAGGTTTCTTATTATCAGGCGGTGGTTCGCAATATCCTGTTCAACCTTTTCCACGCCCGATTTTGCTTTGCGGTATCTGTTGTAATAGTTCTCAGCATTTTTTTCAGGACTGATAGTCGGATCGAGTTCAATCTGTACCTCCGCATTTTCTTCATAATAATTATAAACAGTAACCCATTTATCGCCTCTGCTGATAAGATGAATGTTACTCATCAGAAGATCGCCAGTCTGTTTATAGGAATCAAATTTCTCATACTGGGAAGATTTCTTTTCAAGCTTTTTAAGCGTTGATATGGCTTTTGACTCATCGGATGATATTTTTCTAAGGACCTTTTCACGAAGTCTTGCAAGATCGGCATTGTATTCATCCGACTCATAGTAACTGCATACCTTCTCGTTGAATGTGCCTTCACCCGGAAATTCTCTGATGCTGAACTCTTTCTTTGAGGCTTTGGGTTCAGGTAGCTCGAACATACCTCCGGATACTTCACCTCGCCCGGGGCGCCGGTAAAAGGCGTCGAGAACCTCTCCGTCGGCAGCGGCAGCAATGATGTTCGCGGCACCGCTCCACAACCTGAACCATAGAACTATATCTTCACCGGCCCGGCTTATATCCATCCTGATGATTCGATCGTTGCTGATCTGTTTCATCCCTGTGACTCTGCCTCCGCGCACTCTTGAGCGCATAAACTGGGCAAAGCGCTGCAGTTTTATCTCATTTGCCGGAGCTGAAGAGACCCTATTCAGTCTGGTCTTGCCGGGAGCGAGGCAGACAGTAATTCCAAATCTGCCGCCGGGCTTATAAAACTCAAGGTAGAGGGTGTGAAAGTTGGGTTGTTTAATTTTTTGCAGATGCGAATTCTCGATATCGATCTCTGCAAGAATTGCATCAATTTCTTTATAATTCAGCGACATAAATGGATTCTATACAGACATTCTGCTCTTATCAACTGCTGAATTGAAACTATCCATATCTTTATCTGAAAAGAAAACAAGTGTAACCGTTCTGGGCAGACTGTTCTTTTTTAGATGTTCAAGGATCGTATCAGCAGCTATGACTGCTGCGGTTTGTTTTGGAAATCCATAGATGCCGGTAGAGATGGCGGGAAAGGCAATGGTTTTGATGCCCGTTTCACTGGCAAGTTTCAATGAATT
>DMKD01000334.1 GCA_003454605.1 Spirochaeta sp.
AGTCAGCAATATCGATAAAACAAAACCCGTTGTTAATTCTACTTCAGTTATCCCAGGCATTTGGACAAACGAAGATGTGACTGTTACTTGCAGTGGTTCAGATACTGAGAGTGGTGTAAATAAATATCAATACAGTTCTAACGGCAGTACATGGTACGACGGTTTCCCGGCACCCTTATCATCAAACGCTACTGTATATTTCAGAACAATTGACAATGCCGGAAATATTAGCGCTACAGTCAGTCGGGATATAACAAATATCGATAAAACAGCACCAGTAATTTCTTTAACTGAAACCCCAGCTTCATGGACGAACGGGAATGTAGATATTACTGTGACGACTGAAGATCCGTTTATTGAAAGTGGTTCAGGAGTCTCTGGAATAGCTGCTGGAACATTGATATACAATTCATCATTATCACATGCTGTTGACGGTGGTATTTCGGAATATAATAATGACGGCAATTCAATCACTATGACCGTAACCCAGGAAGGCGTTAATAATATTGATTTCTCGGTCGCAGATGTTGCGGGAAATACAGGTGATGCTTCAGTAGAAATTCAGATTGACCGTACAATACCTGTAATATCGTATCAACTCGATTCATTTTTTAAAGATGAGATTATTGTCACATCATTAACTGCTGCGGATGTAGATTATGAAGACGGATCTCAAAGCGGAATTGACGATTCAAGCTGGGAATATAAGATTGATGAAACAGATATCTGGACATCATTTGATTCAAGTGAAATCAATCCTGATAGGATTATGAGCATCGATATAAGCTCTACAGGAATCAATCTCGTCGACGGTGAACATAATATCTATTTTAGACTCAAGGATAATGCAGGAAATTATTCAGAGCTCTATCCGGGACAAAAAACTGATTTTACAAAGGATACCGTAATCCCTGAAGTAAATGATATTGTTTTTAACACTACCAGTTTAAGAACCGCTTTTAATGACACGATAATTTTTGAAATACCAACAGCTGATGATGGACTAACCGGGTCAGGTATAGACAATGAGTTATGGGAATATAGTTTTAATAACATAGCTTGGATGGAACTAAAACTTGAAAGCGCAGTTGACGGAAAGTTGAGTATTGTCATACCGGAAGACATGATAGAAGGCGATAACTATTTATATCTTAGGGTTATGGATAAGGTAGGAAACCTGTCGGAATCCAAATCAGGTTTATTTGTAATCGATCAAACCGCCCCTGATTTCAGTGGTGCAGGTGTTGAGGTTTACTATAAAGATGAAGATGAAAAAAAATATCTTGAGACAGGCGGTTATATTGGTAATGTAATACCATATGTAGAATTGACAGGAAGCTGGAGTGCAGATGTTACAGAGTTCCGCTATGAAATTGAGAATGATACAGAAATAAATGAGTACTATATATCAGCCGCAGATGCACTTGATGCTAATGATATAACATTAAGCAAATTTACCGAAGATAATAACTATATCACCATATGGGCAATAGATAGAGCTGGGAATGAATCAGCGGCATCCGTAACCAAACTGGTGAAATTCGACAATACTATTCCTGGTTTAGCTACAATAACAGGCCTGACTCATCCTGTCGCAACAGAGGTAGGTGATGCAGTATCTGAGAGTACAGCTGTATTCAGGCTTGATATGGCTACAATTATTCCGAGCGGTTTGTCAGGATATAATTATGAACTACTCAAGGGAACAAACTCCGGTAACGCAGTTGCTCTTGATGTTACTGTTTCCGGATTTATTGCAGGTGATGAGCTCACCCTTACTGAATTGGATGATAACGCTGCAGGAGAATTCTATTTTCTTGTTGTAAAGGCCGTTACAGGTTCAGGAACAGTGAGCCAAAACGCCTCGGCATACCAGTTCAGGATCGATTCAAGCCCTCCGGAATCTCTTACTGTATACTCATCTACCCATCCCCTGGAGGCTGTAACATACGGATATGTTGATGCTACCTTTAAATGGGTAAAACCGAAGGATATCACAGGCGTTAAATACTATTATGTATATTCCCAAGAATATGAAAACGATGATATCACAATTCTAAGCGGTGGTACTCCCACAGATCTCTCCGGTTGGACACGGCTTGAGGTAGATACCAATGATACTGTTACCTATAAGGTGAATCTGCCGGAAGTTATTGATCCGCTTAACCAGACAGTATTATCAGGCAGCATCTGTTTTGCAGTAGCTGCTGAAGACTATTCAGGTAATCTGAGTTTTTCTGAACGAAAAGTAAATTATGATATAATACTGCCGATTTTTGCTTTTCCCGGGAAGGGTGAGGTTGAAGAGCCTGTTGGAGATTCAATTAGAATTACCTGGCCGGAAGCTGATACGCAGGGGCAAGATGATCTGCTTCGTTACATGGTAAAGGTCGATAAATATGAAAATGACAGTCTGCTTGTTTCAACTGGTTGGATTAATAATTTAACTTCAACCTCTTATGTATACAAAGGTTTTGAAGAAGGATATTTATACAAAGCATATGTAAAGATTCAGGACAAGACAATCCCGGCAAATGAAGATGTTCTGATGTTTGAGTTCAGCAAAGAAGCCGACGGAGAACTGACACAAGACACTCCCGCTGTTCAGCCCTATTCGTTTATGTCAAAGGGTTACAGAGTTTGGGGTGAATCAAATAAAACAGATGATTCTGATGTAAACAACATTGCATATTTAGAGATGCCAGAAGCTCTTGGTTTTTCTGTAATAGACGGAATTGAAGAGGGAGACTTCATAGAATCATCATTATTAATGCAGAATTCGGACTTTTCTGCTGGTACTTTCTTAAGCGGCGACTATTTAGACGTAGGTTACAGCCTGAGTCCCGGAGGGCTTCCGCTTGTCTGCAATGGTTTAAGCTTTTCTCTTGCATATGGACTTGAGCTTACTTCAGCTGTTATGACCCGTAGAACCGGAGCCGATGAAACAAAAGATTTTGTATTCAACAATCTATCAATCAGCTCACCGATTGAGGGTACATTTGAAGATAATGCTTCAATTGCCCAGACTGCCTTTGATTACCAATATCAGAAGGAGCAAACGGCTAATTCATATATCGGTGAGGGCTGGGTGTTGAGTGGTATTGAATCTACGCTATTATCCGGCGGCGACTGGAAACTGTTAAATGCAGATGCAGATGTCAAATCACAGACCGGTTTTGAATTCTATAAAACAGTTAATGAACAAGCTGTTTATACAGTTGATATCGGACAAACCGCAGTTACGGAAACCGGTGAAGTTCGTTATGGTAATGTAGAAAATTTTCCATATTATCTTGATCTCGGTACGGTTGGCGCCGGCGGAAGCAGACTGGAAATAAAGAGTGCCGCAATACTAAACGATAGACTTGCTGTTTATGATGCCGTTTTGATGTTTAATGGCGGAATCACTGCAGAAGATGAGGAAGGTAACCCTATTGATGTACATTTGAGAAATTTCTCACTTACATTAGATGGTGATCTGGAATTATTTGATACAGTCGGCGGGACAATATATTCCTCGGATGAGTATTACATTACATCGCCATACTCAGGCTACAGAGTTAAAGTTAATTCAACAAATATAAGTAACTATGGTGTAGATATAGACGGATATCTGACCGGAATTGACGGAATGCTTGATGATTCATATTTCTATGGGCTAGATCTGTCCTTTGACGGAATTGCGAGTAGTTTTGATGCAACTCTTCCGGGTTCAGGTTATACAGTCTTAAATGGATTTACTGTTGATTATACCAATAGAAGCATGCTGCCGGAAGGTATCAGGTATAATGGTGCATCAATTAACTTATCAGCTTTTGATGATGGTCTCGCAATTGACATAAGCGGATTAACTGTAGATATAACCGACAGAACCTTGATTGTGGTTCCCGGTTACGGAGATACAGTTTTTGCACTTGATACTCCTGAATACGGTACGCCATCTGAGGGCGACAGTTTAACAATCAAATTACTAAGACTTGACGCAGACGGGCTTTGGGGTGAAACAGTTGATGTTGCAGTAAATACTCTTCTTGGTGATAACTATATTTACAGTAACTTACCTCTTTTAAGTGACGGAAAGTATGGCGAAAGTGCTGTGAGAGTAGACTCTTCTGACCTTGTGCTTTCAGGATTTACTTTTCCAAACAG
>DMKD01000444.1 GCA_003454605.1 Spirochaeta sp.
CCTGTGGCATAATCATAGGAACGATCCCGACCACCCTTACTGGGATACTGATATCGGCCGCGGCCGTCCGTCATGGAACATTCAGGATCCTGCAATAATCACAATGAGCATGGGTGATCGGATTGATATTAACTGCGGCGGTATAGATAACATATACCGCCATCACGACTACAATATTGCCGTCATGGAAGCCTATACAGGAAAGGACTACGCAAACTATTATATGCACGGCGAGCATCTGCTTATTGACGGTAAAACGATGTCAAAAAGCAGAAGTAATACCATTTACCCTGAAGATCTTTTAGCTGACGGTGCAAACTGGTGTGATATTAGGTTTTTTCTAACATACAGTCATTACCGTAAAAAGCTGAATTATACCAAAGCGGCTTTTAAAGAATCAACTGCACTGCTGCATAATTTCAGAAAGGCGGCTGCCGGTATTCGAAGCAACGGTAAAGCGGATTTTACTGAGCTTGCCGATAAGATTGATTCTCTTGTCGACAGCATCCCTGCAGTCTTTAATAATGCCCTTAACAATGATCTGGCACTTGGAGCCGGATTTGATGCCGTTTTTGAAGTAATCAATAAACTCAATAAAATAAGCAGAGAAAAACCATTCCCCGACAGAACAATCAAAAGAATAAATACTTATCTGAAAAAAATTGATAATGTACTAAATGTAATTTCCCCAATTAAAGGATATTAACTCTTATTGAATTGTCTACCTTATTTCGCAGAGTAACAGCAATTACCTCATATGTTCCGGTCCGACTTGCGGCACATCCGGCGCAGGCACCCTTGTAACTGATATAAACATCGGTATAACCGTCTACCTCTTTCATATCAACAATTTCTACACTTCCACCATCTGCATGCAAAATGGGCAGAATTGATTCAGTCATAACTTTATCAACCATTTTGTGCTTCTGAATCAGCGTCATTTCAGCAAAATTCTTCCTCTCTTCACTAAAGTTCAGCTTTTCACGCTCTATCTCAGCCCTGGTATCGCGCAGAATATCTACAAGATAAAACTTCCGTTCTTCATGCCCACCTGGTTTGATGCATGATTTGCAAAACGCTCCCGCCTTTGTGTACTGTGTTATTTCTTCAATCGTTCTGAGGTCGTTCAGCTTAATTACATCCTTAATTGTGCTCAGTGATACCCGTGCACATTCGCAAACTATCTCTTCGTCCTCAAAGACAGACATATCAACCTGTTTGTACAGCGATGCAGCCTTCTTGATAACATCATACGCCATTACAGAGCAGTGCATCTTCTGCGGCGGCACAGCTGGTGTGTCGGGTGTATCACGGAGAGCTTTCTCGACATCAATATTTGTTATTTTAACAGCTTCATCTACTGTTCTGCCGATACATAGCTCGGCAGTTACATCGCTTGAAGCTATTGCAGTACCACAGCCGAAGCTTTTATATTTTGAATCAATAATTATCTCTGTTTCAGGATCCACCATCCAGTAAAGCCTCACCGCATCACCGCATGAATCAGCCCCGTAATCGGCAATAATAAGTTTTACTCCCTTTACCGCAGCTTCTTCTTCAGTTATTTCCCCCATAAACCGGGGATTATTCATCCTGTCGCTGACCTTATCGGAATAATGCTCCCAGAGAGCACCGCCTATTAAATCATTTTTAGCCATAAGCTCTCCACCTAAATGTATTCCTTGTTGATTGTTGATGAAATTCCGCGCAGCCTTTCAACAGTACTTTTGATTGCATCTACAGCATAATCAATTTCTTCCTCAGTTGTGTAACGCGATAAACTGAACCTCATACCTGTATGGGCAAGATCCGCTCCAATCTCCATCGCCTTGAAAGTAGGATTTGATTCGAGTGATTCGGAAGAACATGCACTTCCCGTTGATGCTGCAATACCCTTCTGGTTCAGATCCCACAGGAATGCCTCACCCTCAATACCGCGAAAACTTGCAAGTATTGTGTTCGGGGTTCTTTTATCCCGGCTACCGATTACTTCAACATCGTCTATTGAAAGGATTGCATCCTCAAGCTTGTCTCGGAGTCTGCGAACCTCTGTTGCCTCATAATCAAGATTTTTAACAGCCAGAGCAAGTGCATACCCCATTCCGATCATATAGGCAGTATTTATTGTTCCGGCCCGAAGACCGGCCATCTGCTCACCGCCATGAATCAACGGAATAACAGATACTCCTTTTCTGATATACAGACCGCCGATACCCTTGGGTCCGTGAAACTTGTGCCCACTGAAAGTCATGTAATCGGCCTGTATTTCCTGCATGTCTACGGGGATTTTCCCTATTGCCTGCACACCGTCAAGGTGCAGTTTCACACCGTTCTCACGGCAGATTTCACCATATTCTTTCACCGGATTAATTAGACCGGTCTCATTATTTGCCCAGATAAGCGATACCAGCGCTGTCTTGTCAGGATCAATTGCCTTCCGAAGCTCATCCGGATCTACAATCCCCTCCTTGTTAACAGGAAGCCATTTTACTTCTACGCCAAGCTTCTCAAGAAACATGTAAACTTCAGAAACTGCCGGATGCTCAATTAAGCTGGTTATCATCTGTGGTTTCTTTCCATTTATAACACTGTCGAAATACAGCGATTTTATTACAGTATTGTTCCCTTCGGAGGCACAGCTTGTAATAATAATATCATCCTCATCATCGGCATTAATACCGTCATACAGCCTGTCCAGCGCCAACTTCATATACGGATGGACCTCGGTTCCGAAACTGTGCAGTGAATTAGGATTTCCATACATCTTTGTAAAAAACGGATCCATTGCTTCTTTTACAAGAGGATCAACCAGAGTTGTTGCATTATTATCTAAATATACTCGTTCCATATGCAAGGAATATAGTCACATATAAAGTAAAAAGCAAGTTCAGGATCTTCAATTTCCATGTTTAACTGCTCAACTATGTGAATAATTCGGTGCTTCCTGGGTAATTGCGATATCATGTGCATGACTTTCTTTAAGTCCGGCAGATGATATCTTTCCAAACTTTCTGTATTTCCTCATTGCAGGAATATCCGGACAGCCGCAGTAACTCATACCCTTTTTCAAGCCGGTGACCAACTGGTACAAAAATGGTTTAAGTTCACCTTTGTAGGGAACTCTCCCCTCTATACCCTCCGGAACGGGAGTATCATTTTTTGACATCTGATACCGGTCTCCGGAACCTTCTTTTATTGCAGCCAGAGAACCCATACCCCGGTATGACTTAAATATCCGCCCCTCAAAGATAATCTCTTTTCCAGGAGATTCTTTCAGCCCTGCCAGCATATTACCGATCATGACACTACTTGCTCCGGCTGCTATGGCCTTTGAAATGTCCCCGGAATACTTAATTCCACCGTCTGCAATAACAGGTATTCCCGATTTATCAGCCTCTACAGCACAATCCAATACTGCCGTAAGCTGGGCAACCCCTATTCCGGCTACAATTCTTGTAGTGCATATGGAACCCGGTCCTACACCGATCTTTACTGCATCCGCTCCTGCTTCAATAAGCCTCCTTGTCCCTTCTGCAGTTGCTACATTTCCACCAATTACAGGAATATCGTATTCTTTTTTTATAGCTCTGACAGCCTCGATAACACTTTCCGAATCACCATGGGCAGTATCTAAAACAACAAAATCCACATTATTTTCCATCAATAAAGGTATACGTTTTTTATAGTCCTGAGGGGAAATTGCAGCACCTGTAATAAGTCTCCCTCTTTTATCTATTGCAGCATTGGGGGAAAGGCGCTTTTTTTCCATATCCTTAACGGTAATTAAACCTGTTAAACATCCATCGGAACCAACAACCGGGAGCTTCTCAATCTTATGACTGTTAAATTTCTCTCTGGCACTTTCCGGTGTAGGAGAACTATTGGCAACAACAGGGTCTTTGGTCATAGCATCCTTTACCAGTATCCTGTCATCTTCACAGAATCTTAGATCCCGGCCTGTAATAATACCAACAAGTTTTTCTCCCTTTACAACAGGGAGACCGGAAATATTATATTCACCAATAATCTTCTTTACATCTGCAATACTCTGGTCCGGTGAAACAGTTAATGGATCATCAATTATCCAGTTTAGAAAGCGCTTTACTTTACCCACATGTGCAGCTTGAATTTCGGGACTCAAATTCCTGTGAATTACCCCCGCTCCCCCTTCGAGAGCAATTGCAATTGCCAGTGAAGATTCCGTGACCGTATCCATAGCAGCCGAAAGAACCGGTACATTTAAATAGATATCAGATACTAAAAGAGTCCTGGTATCTGCGTTGCCCGACAGGACATTCGAATATGCAGGAACAAGTAAAACATCATCATAGCTTAGAGTTTCGGTTATTTTTTTCATCTTATAGAATCTCCTTAAGAGTGTTCATTTTACGACTGTATTTTTCTACCAGATCACGTGTCTTTTCTACAGCTTTGCCGCAATATTTCTGAGGATTAGAAAAAAACACCTCTGCATCTTCTCCGGTTGTGGATTCAAGCTTTTCTGAAATATACCCCCATAATTCAGGATCTTGTTGAAGTACATTCACCAGCCTGGTACCCTCTGCTTCACATCGAAGAGTAATTTTACGTATTTTCTCATGGGCGTCTGTATCACCGGAAAGAGAAAGCAGGACGTAGGCAGCTTCAGCAAGAACAAGATCTCCCTTTAAA
>DMKD01000045.1 GCA_003454605.1 Spirochaeta sp.
CAACTTCAAGCATGTATTTATGACCTTCGCCAATAAACATGTCATCGCGAATGCCAATAAAATCACTTAAAAATGAAATCATGTTGGCAGTTTCACGAACCGTTTCACCATGTGCAATCTGTGACTTTTTTTCATCGAGTTCCTGTACTGCCAGACCTAGCATGTTTGCTGCACTGGCGTAGGAGAACCGGGTACGTGTGGAATTATCACGGAATATAGAAACCGCAAGTCCCGAGTCAAAAATCTTCGGAGAAATATCTTCATCTCGAAGCAGTCTCAATGCATCAGCAGTTTTTAATACTGCAGCAATCTCATCATCGGTCTCTTCCCAGCTGAGCAAAAAATCTTTTGCAGTCATAGCTGATACATTTAAATTTTTGATTTCCGAAATCAGTTTAAAAAGTTTTTTAGTATTCATTAAGATAGTATAAATCGGAAATGGTTTTACCTGCAAATAAAAAATGTCATTACCGATTTATTTTAATCAACTTGGTCTGGTCAACTCCCGGGCGATACGGTTAACTTCGACAGTAAGAAGCTCTTCGTCAAAGCCGGTGAGAACACCTTCACGAACTGTTATTCTGCCGTTAACGATAGTGTATTCGGTCTGATGGTTGTAACCGCAGAAAATAAGGGCTGCAAGAGGATCCGACAGTGCCCCGGCATAGCCCAGACTTTCAAGATTGAAGACTGCAAGATCAGCGGCCATGCCGCTTTTGATAAATCCGCATTGCGGAAAACCAAGTGCACGGGCACCACCGGCGGCGGCGATGTCGAAGGCCTGCTCTGCGGTCATTGCAGAAGCGCCGCCTGAAACACGCTGTAGAAGCAGTGCGTTGCGGATTTCACCAAGCATGTCCGAACTGTCGTTAGATGCAGAGCCGTCGACTGCAAGCGATACATTAATTCCCATCTCGAGCATTTCGCGTATACGGGCGATGCCGGAACCGAGGCGCATGTTGGAGGATGGGCAGTGGCTGATGCTGCAGCCTTCATCACGCAGCATCTTGAGCTCATCGTCATTAAAATGAATGCCGTGGGCGTAGAAAACGTCGGGGCCTGTGAAACCGCATTCAGCCATCAGTTCAAGCGGCCGCACACCGTATTGTTTTATACAGAATTCATTCTCATCAAAGGTTTCGGCCAGATGGGTATGAATTCTTGCGCCCTTTGAGCGGGCCAGTTCAGCACTGTCCTTCATGAGCTGTTTTGTTACTGAAAAGGGGCTGCAGGGGGCAAGTACAACCCTGCGCATAGATAGCGGAGAGGGGTCATGAAAATCTTTTAATACCCGTTCACAGTCTTTAAGAATTACATCCTCACTCTGAACGACTGAGTCGGGCGGGAGTCCGCCGTCCTTGCGGCTTAGCGACATTGAACCGCGGGTGGGTGAGAATCTTATGCCGAGCTTATCTGCGGCCTCAAATTGCAGAGCCATAATATCGCCGTTGAAATCGGTTGGATAAAGATAGTGATGATCGGAGCTGCAGGTACAGCCTGTTTTCATCAGCTCGCCTATTGCAGCCATGCTCGAATAATAAACTGCCTCATCATTGATATTCTTCCAGATGTCGTAGAGATAGACCAGCCAGTCAAACAGCTCTACATTCTGAACTGCTGGAAGATTTCGTGTTAAAATCTGATAGAAATGATGATGCGTATTTATGAATCCCGGGGTTACTATATGTGTTGAGCAATCTATGAGTTCGGGCAGAGGCTCTTCATTCATGAAGGATGTATCTGATGAGTCGGTCATCGCCTCAATGATATTATCTCTTATTATCACATTTTTGTTGAAATGCCTCTGTTTGCCGTCATATACGCAGAAACAGTCTTTTAGGACTATCATCAGTTTCCTCCGGATTTAAGCAGGTTTTCAATAAGGCGCAGGGCTGTGTTCCTGCGGTAAGCGGCAGTACTTCGCTGATCATCGATAGGTGTGATAATTCCTGCATAGATCTTCAGAATTTCATCGAGGTGTTTTTGTACATCATCAGGACTGCTTCCGCAAACGATATTCTCTGCCTCTTCAGAACGGACAACAGTCGGGGCGCAGGCTCCGAGGGCTAATCTGAAGCTGGCAAATACATTATTTTCAATACTAAGCAAGGAGGCAATGCTCAATTTGGAAAGCGCGTTCGCGGCCCTCGTTCCCACTTTTCTGAAATAAGGCGTGAGATTATTGAGCTCAAACGAAACAGCTGTGATAATTTCATCCGCGTGCAGGTCAATCTGGCCCGGTCCCTTTATGAAGTCGGCGATAGGTATTTCACGTTTCCCGCTGGGACCTGAAGATTCGACTGCAGCATCGTAAAGATAAAGCGCAGGAAGTGAGTCGGCAGCCGGGCTTGCATTGCAGATATTGCCGGCAAGGGTCGCCGTATTCCTTATGCCGGGAGATGCGATTGAAAGAAGAGATTGTCTCAGGAGTTCAGGACAGTGACCATATGCAGTAATCTCTGAAATAGTCATACTGCTTCCGATGATGAGTCTGTTGTTTTCTAAAACAAGTCGTCTGGTTTCGGGTATGTTGCGGCAGCTGAAAAGAGGCGCTTTTATGCTTCTGCCGAGTTTTTTAAAGGCATGATTTCTGACCATAATATCTGTGCCGCCGCCGACCGGATAAAATCCCTCAAGGCGCAGGGTCGAGGCTTGTTCAATTGTGGTGGGAAGCAGAATACTTGCTGGAATAAGCTCAGACATCGGCAGCCTTCCTTTCTGCGGCTAAATTTACTGCTGCAATCTGAACCGCCTCAATTATCATAGTATAGCCCGTACACCTGCAGAGATTACCTGATATTCCGATTCTGATTTCGTCTTCAGAAGGAGCGGGTAGTTCTTTTAGAAGCGCTGCACTAGCCATGATGAAACCGGGTGTGCAGAAGCCGCATTGTACTGCTCCTGCATCGGCATATGCCTTCGAGATGATCTCAAACTCCCTGGTTTCAGAGAATCCGTCGATTGTAATAATTTCGGCGCCATCAGCATTAATAGCAGGCACACAGCAGGAGTTAACCAGTTTACCGTCCAGGAAAATACTGCACGCGCCGCATTCGCCTTCGCCGCAG
>DMKD01000310.1 GCA_003454605.1 Spirochaeta sp.
ATAGGTGAATTCGCTATCGGAACAAACTATATGATTGATCGATTCTGCAACGATATTCTTCTTGATGAGAAGATAGGAGGCACCATTCACATAGCCCTTGGACGAGCCTACCCGGAATGCGGAGGGCTCAATGAATCAGCTATCCACTGGGACATTGTCAAGGATATCAGAACAGAAGGCGCTGTCATTGTCGACGGCAAAACAATAGTCGAGGGCGGAAAGATCCTGCTGTAAAGGTGGAGGCGGCATGAGTAAATGTTTTTTAGGAATTGACATTGGCACCGGATCATCAAAGGGTGTCATAACCGATATCAGCGGCAGAATCATGGCCGAAACCGCAGTACCCCATGAGATGGATATGTCAGAACCGGGCTTCTATGAGCAGGATGCCGAAATCGTCTGGTGGGGAGACTTTGTTAAACTCAGCCGCAGTCTCACAGACACTCTAAAAACAGAACATAAACTGGCTGCCGGCAGCATTAAAGCTGTCGGGGTCAGCACAATAGCGCCATGCGTACTGCCTGTCGATAAGACCGGACGTCCGTTGCGCCCGGGAATAATGTACGGTATTGATACCCGAGCCTCCGAAGAAATCAAAGAGCTTGAAGATCTTATCGGCCGCGAAAACATCTTTAGAATGACCGGTCAAGATCTCTCATCTCAGGCCTGCCTTCCGAAGGTTCGCTGGATCCAGAAACATGAGCCTGAGATCTGGCAGAAAACCGACAAGGTACTGACCGCTACAGGCTACATCGTCTTCAGACTTACAGGCCGCCCCACTCTCGATATCTACAATGCTATCGGCTACGCTCCGGTATTTAATATCCACGAGCAGCGCTGGGACAACAGCATGAACTCAATAACTTCAGACTACTCTGATCAAGACGAGATAATAAAACTGAGCAAGCTGCCGGAACTGCTTTGGAGCAGCGAGATTGCAGGCAGTATAACGGCAGCAGCTGCAGAGCTGACAGGTCTCGCGGAAGGAACCCCGGTAATTACAGGAACGGGGGATGCCGCATCCGAGGCCGTAGGAGCCGGGGTGTGCAGGGCCGGTGACATGATGATGATGTACGGCAGCAGCAATTTTTTCATCATGCGCACAGAAAAACTTAATCCGATTAAATCATTCTGGGCATCAAATTTTATCGACGCCGGCAGCTCGGTTCTTACAGGCGGAATGTCTACCGTCGGCAGTCTGTTCAAATGGTTCACCGAGACCTTCCCCGGCAGAACACTTGCTGAATGGGAATCACTTGCAGCAGGAGCATCTCCGGGGTCGGGCGGCCTTACTGTTTTGCCCTATTTCGCCGGAGAGCGAACCCCGCTGAATGCACCTGAGGCTAAGGGTGTTATTTTCGGCCTCAGCCTGCAAACCCGGCCCGGCGATCTGTTTCGGGCACTACAGGAAGCCGTGGGGTTCGGAATCAAACACAATATTGAGTGCATGAGGGCAGAGGGCGCTGCGGCCGAACGAATTGTTGCAATCGGCGGAGCTACTAAAAGCAGGGCGCTTATGCAGATAATATCGGACATAACGGGATTAAGCCAGTTTATACCTGATGTTACCCTCGGAGCCTGTTTCGGCGACGCCTTCCTGGCAGCATCCGGCAGCGGATATTTCAAAGACTCAACCGAATCTTGTAAATGGGTGGGAATCGCAGATGAGATTATTCCTAATGCCGGATTATTTGATTTTTATGAGAAGAGGTATAACAAATACCGGGATTTATACGAATCTACCCGGCATCTGTTATAAATTGCAGTATTGAGACTATAACTCAACCTCAAAGTAGAAGCCGAATTCATCCTTAAGTTCATACGCAAAAAAGTCTTCGTCAGGAGTATTCTCATAGAATGCAACGAAGGTATTTGCAGTTTCCGCTTTTGTGAGCGGGGCATGATGCCATACTCCGGGATTAAAAATTACAGCCTCACCCTTCTTAACCGGGAAAGCCTTTACCGTATTAAAGTCAGGCTTTCGAGGATCATTTTTATCAGATAAGGCTGTAACAATATAGATGTCTTCAGTCGGAAGCAGAGCTTCGCCGGTAGTCTTATGCTGCTCAAGGGTTTCTTCAATCAATCCGTTTTTCCCATAGGTCTGAACAATGGAGATGGAAGTATCCCCCCTGTGATTCATTACACCAAGCTTGTTCCAGAACTTAAGCTCGGGAATATCTGCATCAGGGACTTTTCCGGCTCCGGTGATTATTACTCCGTACCCGCTAAAATTTTCCACAGTCAAATCAGTACATTTTATTACACGCTTTTCCATAATTAATCTCCCTGCAATGAGGCTGTAAAATCAGCGAATGTGCTTATAAGAATTGTACCCAGAGTTGCACCCGGATCCTGCAGATCCCGTGATTTCTCCTGATAATAAGCTGCACGTCCTTGCTGGGCTACCATATCCATTGTTTTTGAAAGACCCTCATCAGCAGCTTTTTTAGCGGCTGCGGCAGCATTTACAATGTCTTCACCGGCGGCAGCCGATGCTTCAAACGAAACGGCTGCAGGAAACAATACATCAACAATTGTTTTCTCTCCGGGTTTTGACTTACCGCGATCCATAATTCCTTCAACAAATGCCTTCCAGAAGGCGGCAAGCTCAGCAATACCGAGTTCGGTACTGCCTTTTACAACCTTGCCGCCGCGCATGAAGCCCGTTGCCATCAGCGTCCCCATGGTAGACGGGGCAGCCTTGGCCATTGCCATTCCACCCTTCATTAGCATGCCGCCTATATCATCATCTTCAAAGGAGGTTGCAAATCCATCTAAAGCAGCGAAAACAGCGGCCATTGTAAGCCCCAGGTCTCCGTCACCCATTTTACTGTCGAGTTCAATCAGGTAATCCTTTTTCCCCGCAGCTACCTCATTCATTGTCTTAAGAAAGTCCTTGATATCGTTTATAGACAGTTTATCCATCGTAAACCACCAGAATTAGAGCTGAACCTGTTCAAAAAACGGT
>DMKD01000197.1 GCA_003454605.1 Spirochaeta sp.
GTGAAGTTCTTCTTAAGGTGCGCGATATGACTCTTCCCCGTGTCGGCGGAGGATATACCCTCGATCATGTTTCTTTCGAAGTGAAGGAAGGCGAGGTTCTGGGCATATACGGTCTTATGGGAGCCGGCCGTACCGAGCTGCTTGAGAGCATAATGGGAGCTGTTGAAAAAACAACCGGAGACATATGGCTTAATGGCGAGCAAATAGACAAACTTGATACAAAAGAACGGATCGAACGCGGTCTGGTCTTAATACCTGAAGAACGGCAGCGTCAGGGATTATTTCTGAATCTGGCTGTCGATCAAAATTTGACAATGTCGAGTCTGAAGGCTTTTACTAAAATATTTCACTTAAACAAGGCGGAAGAAGAGCGATTAGTACTTGATTCAATCAAGCAGATAGCAATTAAGGTTGCAAGCCCACAGATATCAATAAATGCACTGTCCGGAGGCAACCAGCAGAAAGTTGTTATAGGAAAAGGGCTTCTGACAAAACCGAAGATTCTTCTGATGGATGAACCCACGCGGGGCATTGATGTAGGAGCAAAGTCAGATGTTTTTGAGATAACGAATAAAATGGCAAATGATAAATTCGGTATCGTATTGGTATCATCAGAACTCGAAGAGATATTCTCAATGTCCGACCGGATAATAGTTCTTTCAAAAGGAAAGGTAACCGGTATTTTTGACAGGACTGAAGCCACCGAAGAAAAGGTCAGAAAGGCTTCAGAGATCGGTCACGGTATTACTTCAATAGCTTAAGAAGGGAGGAACAGGAAAATTATGGTTACTAAAAAGAAATTAGGCGGGGATTTTTCCGTAGGAATGCTTCTGCTCAAGCTTAGAACTCTGATCGCTTTTTTCGGAGTTCTTATTGTATTTGCGATTATTGCACCGAATTTTATGTCGGTTGCGAATCTTATAGCGATGGCGAAACACTCTGCCATCTGGGCAATCCTGGCCATGGGAATGACCTTTGTAATCCTTGGAGACGGCATTGACCTGTCAATAGGTTCGGTTGTCGGTTTCTGCGGAATGATTGCCGGCGGATTATTAGTCGAAGGTTTAAGACTTCCGATGTTCGATGCTGTCATCTTTTTTCATACTCCGATGATCATCCTCATCGTACTGCTCATTGGTGTGGCACTTGGAGCAGTTAACGGATTGCTGATAACAAGATTGAATGTTACACCCTTCATTGCAACCCTCGGCGTGATGTACATGGCACGCGGTTTTGCGATGCTTCGTTCAGGAGGTAAAACTTTCCCGAATCTTGTCGGTGATCCTGCTCTTGGAAACACCGGTTTCCCGATTCTTGGCGCGGGAACAATTCTTGGAATACCGCTGGTAGTCTGGATTGCAATCGTTCTGGTTTTGATATCAGCATATGTTTCAAAGAAAACACCGCTCGGCCGCCATGTATTTGCTGTGGGCGGTAATGCTGATGCGGCTAAACTGTCTGGAATCAGGGTGCGCTGGATTAAAATGTTTACCTATATGTTTTCAGGGTTCACAGCAGCTCTTACAGGGCTGGTGCTTACTTCACAGCTGGTTGCGTCACATCCTGCAACAGGCGAGTCATACGAACTTACAACCATCGCCGCGGTAGTACTAGGTGGTACATCAATGTCCGGAGGCCGCGGCTCAATCGGCGGTTCAGTTATCGGCGCATTGATACTCGGTGTTCTCAACGACGGGCTGGTAATGGTCGGTGTTTCATCGTTCTGGCAGACTGTAATCAGGGGATTCGTCGTAGTCATTGCGGTTGTTGTTGATCAGTTCCAGCTTAAAAAGCAGAATGAAGCAGCTCTCAAGCAGCAGAAAGGTTCCGATACCGAATAAGCACTGGAGAAAGTGCTGCGCATGAACCGGCGGAGTAAAACCTGCCGGTTTTTTCTTGTCCGGCAGGTTTCCCCTCTGTACAGAAAATCTTATATTATTGATAATATAAAGCGGATGTACATTAGGAGGCAATTATGGGAATGAATCTGTTTAACAAGGTGTGGGATCTGCACAGGGTGAAAACCCTCGATTCAGGTCTCGATCAGTTATTTATAGGATTACATCTTATTCATGAAGTAACCTCACCACAGGCATTCTCAATGATAGAAGAACGCGGGCTGAGCGTAAAATATCCGGATCGTACCTTCGCCACCGTTGATCATATCGTCCCCACACTCGATCAGTCCCGCCCCTTTCAGGATCCTCTTGCTGAGAAAATGATTCAGGCTCTTGAAGATAATACAAAGAGGCACGGCATATCACTTTTTGATACTGAAAATGAAAATCAGGGAATAGTCCATATTATCGGTCCCGAGCTTGGTTTAACTCAGCCCGGGATGACCATTGCCTGCGGAGATTCTCACACCTCAACCCATGGTGCCTTTGGTTCAATCGCTCTCGGAGTCGGTACTTCGCAAATCAGGGATATACTTGCAACACAGACAATTGCAATCTCAAGACCGAAGGTCAGATTGATTGAAGTAAGCGGAACCCTTGCTGAAGGTGTAACAGCTAAAGACATCATTCTTAAAATTATCTGTGATTTGGGAGTGAACGGCGGTATAGGCTATGCATATGAATACTGCGGGCCTGTTATTGAAGCGCTGAGTATGGAAGAGCGGATGACGATCTGTAATATGAGTATCGAAGGCGGTGCGAGGGTAGGCTATATCAATCCGGATGAAACTACTTTTGAATATCTGAAAGACAGACCCTATGTTCCTCAGGCTGAAGCCTTTGATGAGGCTCTGAAGAATTGGAAGAGTATAGCCTCCGATTCTGATGCTGAATATGATGATGTCTACAGACTTGATGTGTCTGGGCTGTCGCCGATGGTGACCTGGGGAATAAATCCAGGGCAGGGGATTGGTATTGATGAGAACCTGCCTCTGCTGAAAAATCTGGATGCCGAGGCAGCTGAAGTAGCGTCAAAGGCTTACAGTCACATGGGGTTCAGCGAGGGTACGGCGGTACTCGGACAGCCCATAGATGCAGCATTCATAGGCTCATGTACTAACGGTAGAATTTCTGACCTGCGCGCTGCAGCTGCGGTTGTGAAAGGACGTAAGGTAGCCCATACTGTTCGTGCGATTGTTGTGCCGGGTTCAAAACATGTTGCTGTTCAGGCTGAAAAAGAAGGACTCGATAAAATATTTACTGAAGCAGGTTTTCAATGGCGCAACGCGGGATGCTCAATGTGCCTGGCTATGAATCCGGATAAGCTCAAAGGCCGCGAACTCTGTGCCAGCTCCTCCAACCGCAATTTCATCGGCCGCCAGGGATCGCCTACAGGTCGAACAATGCTGATGAGTCCGCAGATGGCAGCAGCAGCAGCCGTCTCGGGGAAGATCGTTGACGTAAGGAATATGAAATGAAGATTGAAAATACTTCCGGGAAATGTATAGTAGTTCGAGGCAATGAAATTGATACCGATCGAATTATTCCGGCCCGATTTATGAAGGTTGTCTCTTTCAAAGGCTTGAGAGAGGCGGCATTTTATGATGAAAGATATGACGCAGATGGTGGATTAAAAACTCATCCGTTCAATGACGAACAGTACAATGGCGCATCGATCCTGCTTGTTAATAAGAATTTCGGCTGCGGGTCTTCACGTGAACATGCGCCCCAGGCCCTGATGCGCTGGGGTATAAAGGCAATAATAGGTGAATCATTTGCTGAAATCTTCGTCGGAAACTGCACTTCGATGGGTATTCCTACGGCTGCTGTTTCTGCTGATGATATTGAGGCCCTTATGCGGAAAGCTGAGGAGCAGCCTGACGTTGTGATGTCTCTTGATATCAGCTCGGAGGAAATCAGATTTGGAGATATAATCCTCCATGCCGGTATGAATCCGGCAATCCGAAAAGCTATGCTTTCTGGAAGCTGGGATTCAACAGAGATCCTCCTTGAGGCAGATTCGCTTATAAGGTGGCTCGATAATGAACTACCGTATTAGTTTACTGACTGTTGCCTGCATAATCTTTTTAGGGAGCTGTACACATGCATCAGGGAATTCAGAATTTGTAAGATTCAGTGGATGCCCGGATTCTCCCAACTGTGTTTCATCTCTCGCCCCGCCGGTTGATGAAGAGCACTATATTGAACCTTAATTCTCGATTCCGAACTGACCGCTGTATTTGCAGGTATTTGTTCCTATCTTTCGGCTCAGTCTGATGCAGAAATAATCGTAGCAGAGGATGATGAGTACATTCATGCGGTGTATACGTCTAAAATATTCCGGTTTAAAGACGATGTTGAATTCGCCTTCAGAAAATCCGGTGACGGCAGCATAATTGTAGACATTCAATCGAGATCCAGAATCGGATATTCGGATATGGGCGTTAACAGAAACAGAATGGAAGAAATCAGGAAAACTCTCCCGAATTATATCAAATAATCTGCTTCAGTTATCAGACACTTCTATCTTCAGCTTTTTGAAGGTATCGGAAACCTTGAGGAAGGCGTCCACGATATCCGGATCAAAATGTTTTCCGCTTTCAGTTCTAATCATTTCAACTGTTTTTTCATGAGTGATAGGTGATTTATATACCCTTTCGGAAGTAAGCGCGTCATATACATCCGATACCGCTGTTATCCGTGACGATAATGGTATCTCCTTTCCGCTCAGGCCATAGGGATAGCCGCTGCCGTCCCATTTTTCATGGTGCATATAGGCAATATCCTTTGCCAATGTTAAAAAGGTCTTTTCCTTGAGATCCTTTTCTATGGAAGTAAGAGTATCTCCGCCGATTAGCGTATGTAGTTTAATTTTTTCAAATTCTTTTGCTGTAAGAGCTCCTGGTTTAAGCAGGATTGAGTCGGGGACTCCGACTTTCCCAATGTCATGTAAAATAGAAGATAAGTAAAGATCCTCAATATATTCATCAGTTATGTAATCATGATAGTATTCACTTTTAGCTAATTCAGAAGCGAGAAGGACATTATATTCCTGAATGCGATTCAGGTGTGCTCCTGTATCAGAATCTCTATATTCTGCAATTTTTGCCAGGCCATGGATGATTGCCGAACGTGCAACCAGGAGGTCCTGGTTGGATTTTCTTAGCTCTTCTTCAATTATGAGTCTGTTTTCAATCTCCTGTAGATATTCTATATTTCTCAGCTCAAGCTGGTGCTTCTGTCTTGATATTAATGAATGGGCATTGAAAAAACTCATTGAGAGAATATGATCCTGAAAAAGGATGAAAATCAGCATTCCAAAAGGAATCATATAAAATGTATTTAATTTTCCTATAGAATACAAAATATCATTTAATACCGTAAAATATAGAATTAAACCGCCCACTAAGAGAATAAGGGCATTTTTATTCCGTTTTCGGATATTATTGATAAGAATCCAAATAATCTGTACTCCGGCAATAAAAAGTAGAACCTGAAATATAGCTATCAGCCATGAATTGATTATCGGAGGAAGAAAGAATGCTGAAAATGAAAAGGTAACTGCAATAACTGCTGCTGTTTTCAATTCATATTTGAAGAAACACCCCTTAAAAAGAGTATTAATAAAAGACATGAACAAAAGTAAACCGATATAAACTGTCGACAGCTCAAGTCCATGTCGTATTGTCCAGCTTAGGCCAGGGAAATACTGCAGCAGGTATGGTGCACCTCCCTGCACGAGTACCCTTAGTGCAATAACAATACAAAATAAGCTGAAGAATTGATTCACTCTTTCTTTATACCGACTGATATACAGCATGGCATAAGAGATACTCATTATTATAAATGCCCCGAACATGAAATAATCCTGCCGGCTTTTTCTTTGAACAAGCTTCCTAATCTGCTGTTCAGAGCCGAATATGAGATCGCTCCATGGACCTCCCTTTCGTGAGTGATAATTTGATACTCTAATTATAATTTCGAGATTATTACTATCGGCTTTAAGATCAATAACATTGAGAAGGGTGGAGCCTTCGCTTGTTTTTCCGGTTATTCCGACTTTTCCTATTTGCCGATATATTTCGCCGTTGATTTCCAATTCATATGCAGAATCAATTAACCCCACCTGTAAAGCTATGGGTTCAGACAGAACCCCCAAAAACATGTTAAGCCGGTAGGTGCCGAACCCGAAACCTTTAAGCTTCTCTCCATTTACTGTATTACCGTTCCATGACTTATAGTCGGTTAGAATCCTTTTGCTCTTATCAACAGTGCCGGAGGTAAAATCATCATGATTGTATAACTCCTGCCAGTATAGTTCCCATTCGCCATTAAGTGTGATGGGAGCCTCTTTGCTGTAATCCCAGTTTCTCAGATCTAATACACCATTTTGAGCCGCAGGTTTTGAGTCAACCTCCTGACTGCATGACAGCGTCAGAGTTGAGAGGAGAAGCAGAAAAGTTACAACTTTAATTTTATTCACTTTAATCTATTATATGAAGTTTTTATTGATTTTCAATGAAATTTTAAAAAATGATTAACAATATGAGTGACTTCCTGCTGTCTCAGCTTGGCTTCAGCTTGGCTTCAGCCTGGCTTCAATTCGCCTTTAGCCACCCCTTCTCAACCGCAGCATCGACATTTTTCATAAGAAAATCCCAGAACATCGGAAA
>DMKD01000187.1:0-4985 GCA_003454605.1 Spirochaeta sp.
AGATCTTTATTATCGCTTGAATGTTGTACAGATACATGTGCCCCCGCTGCGTGAACGGAAAGAAGATATCTCGATTCTTGCCCAAACCTTTCTAACTGATTTTGCCGAGGAAAATGGTCGGAAAATCGATGGATTTGACCATAAGGCTATGCTCTCACTGCATAACCACAGCTGGCCTGGCAATGTCCGTGAGCTCCGAAACTGCATTGAGAGTGCCGTTGTGTTGTGTAAGGGCGATGTCATCACCAAAGAGGATCTGCCGCCGTCTATTCAGCAGTCTTCTGATCAGGACTGTATAAAAATTTGTACGGGATCATCGCTTGCTCAGGCTGAAAGGCAGATCATAATTGAAACATTGAACACCCAGAAAGGAAATAAAAGCCGTACAGCAGAGGTCCTCGGCATTGGACGAAAAACTCTGCACCGCAAGCTCAGTGAATACGGACTCGACCTATAGCGAAGTATTCTATACTTAGTATTCTATACTTAGTATTCGAGATCCAGGAACATTGATCCGGAAAATACATAGTCCGATGAGCCTGTGATAAAGATTTCGTTTGAGGGCTGAAGCCACTGGAAATAATAATTCCCATATTTATGGATGATGCTTGCATTGCGGTCAAGAAAACCATTGACCACCGAAGCCGCGGCTGCTATGGCGCAGGATGATGAAAAATCATCTCCACGGCTGTTTCGGATATGAACTACAAGTTCTTCGCGGCTGTTAACAATTGCAAAGATCAGGCGGTTTGACTGATCAAGATCGGCTGCCTTGAGGATCTGATCGGCCATGGTTTTAAGATGTGAAGTGCTGCTGGCTTCGGAGAAAATGACAATCCCGGTTTTCTGTAGATTGATTACTGTTGCAGGATAGTCCCTGCCGCCGGCAGTTATCTGTTTGATGTAGTCCATTTCAGGATTCTCTATGAGCTCTGCGCCTTCTTCGTTTCGCGGTACCCCGAGAGAAAGCCTGAAGTTATAGCTGTCTATGATGCCGATTAAATGTTCATTATTGTTTATCTTCAGTTTAAAATCATTCTTACCGGCCGTACCAGTATCAAACACATAGCGTGAAAGACAGAGGGCAGCGTCAGTTGTCGTTATCGGCCGGGTTCCTGAAGGCTCAACAAAGACGGCTTCGATAGTGTCTGAAGAACAATTGCGAATTGCAATCAGTCCGTTCCCGCCGATTCCGTAGTCCCGCCTGCAGACGCGTCGGGCAATTTCACTTAGTTCTTCATCGTCAGGAAAGCTCTGTTCGGCATAGTTTGTTAGTATTAAATCATTTCCTGCTGTCTGAAGCTTGTAAAAATCGAAATCCATGGGTGATTATATCATGTCGGTTTAGCTAGAAAAAGCGCAGAAAAAAAATAGTGAACATCTGCATCTATTCAATTATAATAAATTCTACTCTTCGGTTCACAGCTCTTCCTTCGTTTGTATTGTTGTCCGCAATGGGCCTCGACCCTCCGTAGCCCGATGTTTTTAGATTGTCTTTTTTAATTCCCATTGAAATGAAAGCATCTTTGACCGTTTCAGCCCTTTGTTTTGAAAGTTCATACTGATTTCTGCTGTTTCCGATGTCTGCAGTATGTCCGACTATCTCAATCTTCAGACCCTTTCTTTTGATTGTAGAAGCAAGTTCTTCAAGCAGTTCAGACGTGTCAGTTGCTAATTCGGCTGAATCAGGCTGAAAGTTGATATCGGATGTTATGAAGAAAACCTCTGAGCTATGCATGGAATCCAGGATTCGTCTGTACCTGGCAATTTCTTGAGGCGACATATCTACCGGAAGCTCTGGATCTTCACCTTTCTTCGAAATTGATTTTTGCTGAAAACCAAGCAGGACAGGAGAATCCGGATTTTCAATTGATGCGACTTCTGTTACACCGGACATGCCGAATACTGTTGTGTAATCATCTTTTATCTCGACTATCAGTTCTGTTCCTCTAATGCCGCAAACTACAGTGGGTGTCTTGATTCTGTGTAGTTCATGACCAGTAATTTTCCTGAATTTTGAGATTATTGATCCTTTCTCAAGTGACAGATCTACTTTTGAGAGAGTCAATTCACTAATGCTCAGGATTGTATCCTCGGCAACTCTGACTAGCGTTCCCTCAGCAAAACTGATGTCAGCGCTTCCGAAATGACCAGTCCGAATATAGCTGCCGACATCAAGTTTTAAGCCGGGTTCTACTTCGACCCATTCACCATCATCTGTTGCGCTCATATCTACTTCAGGTTCCGCCCAAGTGACTTTAGGATCATGAAGAATTCTTATCGGTGTTCTGATGGATAATTTTCCATCGGAAATAGCTCTCATTGTAAAATATGCAGCACCGCCTATGATTATTAATATTATAGGAATAATAATTACCAGATTTTTTTTCGATATATTCATAAATATTCTCCATCCAAAAAGAATTAACAGGTGATATCTATATAATAGTCTTTATAACGGTATTATTCAAATCATAAGTTCGAAAGTAAAACTCCGTTGACAATGCTAAGGCTATAATGAATAATATATTTATGAGCAGCGAGTTCAATTTAGATAATGCAATACGAAAGGTAAAGGATTTCCCCAAAGAAGGGATTCTCTTCTATGACATAACCAGCATTCTGACCAATCCTAAGGCATTCAGTTACTGTATAGACAGGATGGAAGACCTGTATAAAGACAGCAGGATAGATGCGGTTGCAGCAGCCGAGGCCAGAGGCTTCTTGTTCGCTGCTCCCTTCTGTGAAAGACTCGGTATTCCTCTTATTCTCATCAGGAAGAAGGGTAAATTGCCGGGTAAAGTACTTACAAAAACCTATGCTCTTGAATATGGTGAAGACTCTATTCAGATCCATAAAGATGATATTCCACAGGGCGGCAGGGTGCTGCTGGTTGATGATCTGATAGCAACAGGCGGTACACTTAGGGCTGCCGCTGAGCTGCTGGAGGAGGGCGGTGCAGATGTCTTGGGAGCCTTCGGAGTAGTAGGGCTGCCGTTTCTTAACTACGATAAAGTCTTAAGCGGAATGAAGATAGATACTCTGATCAATTACGATAGTGAGTAATTAGCTGGAAAGTATTGACACTAACAGGGCTTTTTAGTAGATTACCTGAAACCGATTCATTGCCCGATGGTGTAATTGGTAACACACGTGATTCTGGTTCATGCGTTGAGGGTTCAAGTCCTTCTCGGGCAGTTTATTAAAACCTGCTTCACAGGTTTTAATCTGGAGTTTTCAAAGAAAACTCCTTTTTAATATGGATATGAATGAATGAGACATATTCATAAAATCTGCATAGCAGATTAGAATAATTTGTTAGCAGTAAATGCATGGACGTTTCCGTAGAAAATATGAATCAGTTTTTGCGGGTTTAATGTGTGGGGTTTTGATAAAAACTCCAGTTTCATTTTGCGTAGCAAAATTAAACCGGTCCCTTCGTCTATCGGCTAGGACAGGAGATTCTCATTCTTCAGAGAGGGGTTCGATTCCCCTAGGGACTAATAAAAATAACCGGCTTTTGTGCCGGTGTTTTTTTAAATTACTATGCATAAATATACATAAAAATGTATAAATATAGACTAAAAGGTTGGAATGCATGAAAAAAGACAGCTGCCTGGTGCTTGAAGACGGTGGTTTTTTTACAGGTATCAGTTTCGGAGCGGAACCCGATGAGGAAGCCGACGGAGAAGTCGTCTTTAATACCGGAATGAGCGGATATCACGAGATTTTGACAGATCCTTCGTATACCGGTCAGATTGTTATGATGACCTCTCCTCATATTGGTAACTATGGTGATATGGATGAATGGACCGAGGTAGGACCAGAAATCTCCGGTCGAAAAACAGTCAAAGCCAGAGCACTTATTGTACGATCAGTGTATAAAGGACGAGTGTACGACGGACGAAAGACCATCGATGAATTTCTGACTGAGAACGGCATCAGCGGTATTTCTGATATTGATACCAGAGCGTTAACTCTCAAATTAAGAGAAAAGGGCAGCCAGAAAGGCTGTATAATTAAATGCGATATAACCAATGGAAAACCGCCAAAAGAAGATGTTGATGCTGCAGTGGCCCGATTATCGAAGATGCCCGAAATGCAGGGGCAGAATCTGATTGGTGATGTCGGAGTCTCTAAGGCTGAGATTATAAATCCGGGAATGAATACAACAATTGCTGTGTTAGACTGCGGAATAAAAGCAAACATCGTACGTGAACTTACCAGTAGAAATATAACCGTAAATCTTTTTGAATCTGAAACCGATGTACAGAGCATTCTTGCAACCGGGGCAGACGGAGTCCTTATCTCAAACGGACCGGGAGACCCCGCAGTTCTTAAAAATCAGATAGAGCTGGTTAAGAACCTGATAGATAAAATTCCGGTTTTCGGAATATGTCTCGGACATCAGCTGATATGCCTTGGACTGGGAGCTGAAACATATAAAATGAAGTTCGGGCATCACGGTATAAATAATCCGGTGCGAGATGAGCTTACCGGCAAGGTTTTTGTGTCAAGTCAGAATCATGGTTTCGCGGTAAAGGAAGAGAGCCTTCCGGCTGATGTCGAACTCTGGTTTATGAATGCCAACGATAAATCAGTTGAAGGAATAATCAGCAGAGAGCGAAAGATCGCGTCGGTCCAGTTTCATCCGGAAGCCGCACCCGGACCTGTCGATACTTCATGGATATTTGATGAATATATTAAGATAGCGGAGGATAAATAGAATGCCTGCACGAAAAGATTTGAAGAAAATACTCATAATCGGTTCAGGGCCAATCGTTATCGGTCAGGCTTGTGAGTTTGATTATTCAGGGACTCAGGCGGTGAAAGCACTCAGAGAGGAAGGATACAAGGTAATTCTTGTAAACCCTAATCCCGCAACTGTAATGACGACTCCGGGTGTTGCTGATGTTTGCTACATGGAACCGCTTGAACCGGAATATCTTGAAGAGATACTCAAAAAAGAAAAACCAGATGCTATT
>DMKD01000187.1:5043-6109 GCA_003454605.1 Spirochaeta sp.
CAGCTGTTTAAGGAAACCGTCACAAAGATAGGACTCGATACACCGGCATCTGCTCATGTAAATAATGTAGCGGACGGGAAAAAGTTCGCCGACAAGACTGGTTTCCCAATAATTCTGAGGCCGAGTTTTACTCTCGGCGGACGAGGCGGCGCAATTGCCGAGCATGAGGGTGAGTTTGAATCACTTTTAGAAAAAGCTTTGCTTGAGAGTCCTTCAAACGAATGCCTCATTGAAGAATCACTGATAGGCTGGAAGGAATTCGAGCTTGAAGTAATGCGTGACAGTGCTGATAACGCGGTAATAGTATGCTCAATCGAGAACATCGATCCAATGGGAATACATACCGGAGACAGTATAACCGTAGCGCCCATTCAGACACTCTCTGATACCGAATATCAGGTGATGCGTACGGCCGCTATCGAAACCCTGCGGGCCATCGGGGTTGACTGCGGCGGTTCGAACGTGCAGTTTGCTACAAATCCCGAAACCGGCCGAATGATAATAATTGAGATGAATCCGCGGGTTTCACGCTCATCAGCCCTTGCCAGTAAGGCAACGGGTTTTCCAATTGCGCGGATATCGGCCAAACTATCGGTCGGGTACACACTTGATGAGATAATGAATGAAATTACCGGTAAGACGGTATCATGTTTTGAACCGACCCTGGATTACTGCGCAGTCAAGGTGCCGCGCTTCGAGATGGAGAAGTTCCCCTCCGGCTATAAAACCCTGGGTACCCAGATGAAATCAGTAGGAGAATCTCTGGCCCTCGGCAGAACCTTTCCAGAAGCTCTTAATAAGGCCCTGCGTTCGGCTGAATTCGGTTTTGACGGACTATGCCAGCTTAACATCGGTTATAACGGTCTCGATGAAAAACTTGAGAAGCAGCATCCGCTTCGTATGTTTGCAATCTACACAGTCCTGAGCCGTGAAGGTGAGAGAGCAATCGATAAGTTGAGTAAAACCACAGGATTTGACATCTGGTTTCTCTATCAGATGCTTGAGCAGATTAAGTTTGAGGAAGAGCTCAGCCATAACGGTTTGAATCATGATGTTCTTCTGGAAG
>DMKD01000187.1:6174-7909 GCA_003454605.1 Spirochaeta sp.
TCCGCAACCTATCACTTTGTCGATACATGTGCAGGAGAATTTGCTGCGCAGACACCGTACTTTTATTCTACCTACGGTGAGATCGACGAGGGTGATGCCCTTGATGGTGAAGCAGTGATTATTCTAGGCAGTGGGCCAAACCGAATCGGGCAGGGGCTCGAGTTCGATACCTCCTGTACGCTTGCCTCGCTCGCATACCAGCGCGAAGATGTTAAGACTATCCTTGTTAACTCTAATCCCGAAACCGTATCTACCGATTTTAATGTCTCCGACCGGCTGTACATCGAACCGCTCACATACGAGTATGTTCAGGAAATCCTTAAAAAAGAAAAGACTAACAAGGTCGTCGTCCAGCTCGGCGGTCAGATTCCGCTGAACATAGCCCGCGAACTTGAAGCCTCGGGAGCTGAGATTGTCGGAACATCGGTTAAGAGCATCTATGATGTTGAAGACCGCGGACTGTTCTCAGAACTTGTTACCAAACTCGGAATCACTCAGCCTAAAAACCGTATGGCGGCAAATGCCGACGAGGTTATGAAATACTCCGAAGAAATAGGGTTTCCTGTACTTTTAAGGCCTTCTTTTGTTCTCGGCGGGCGTAGCATGTCTGTAGCCTACAAGCGCGAAGAACTTGCTACCTTCCTGTTGCAAGGGATTGAAATGTCAAAAGAGAGACCGATTCTCGTAGATCAGTTCCTAGAAGATGCTTTCGAATATGATGTAGACGCTATTTCAGATGGTGAAAATACCTATGTAGCTGGTATCATGCAGCATATTGAGGCTGCAGGAGTCCATTCTGGAGACAGCGCATGTGTCTTTCCGCCCTTCAAGGCCGAGAAGGCTGCTGAAGAGGAGATGGTGCTTGCTGCGCAGAAGTTTGCAAAGGCGCTCAATGTTAAGGGTTTTCTGAATATTCAGTTTGCGCTTAAAGACGGCATTCTTTACGTTCTTGAGGTTAACCCCCGCGCATCGCGGACCATTCCCTTTTTGTCGAAGGCATCAGGTGTTGATTTGATTGAGGCAGCTGTAAAGGTCTGGAACGGCATAAGCCTGGAAGATCAGGGGCTTACTAAAAATGGCATCGGGCGCGGAAGCTGTCAGACGGGTTGGGCTGTTAAGGAAGCAGTGTTTTCATTCGACCGTTTCGCAGGCGAAGACCCTCTGCTTGGTCCTGAGATGAAGTCTACAGGAGAGGTTATAGGTACGGGTGAAACTTTCGGTGAGAGTTTTGCGAAGGCGTCGATTGCGGCTTCTATAGTGCTTCCTAAACCTGAGGACGGCAAGGTCTTCGTTTCGGTGCATGACCGCGATAAAGAGACTATTATGCCTATCATTAAGACGCTGGCCGAGCTTGGCTTTGAGTTTGCCGCAACCCGCGGTACGGCTGAGTTCCTTTTTGCCAACGGGATTTTCCCTGAGGTTGTAATGAAGGTTCATGACGGCCGTCCTAATGTTGTCGACCACATGCGTGACGGCAGAATCAGCCTGCTTATTAATACTCCGCTTGGGCGCTTCTCGCAGAAGGGTGACCACGATATCCGTATCGAGGCTATTCGAAGCAAGATTCCGTATACGACGACTACTTCAGCTGCTGAGGCTGCTGCAGTCGGTATTAAGCATCTCATGGAAGAGAAGCCTGTAGTCAGGGCATTATAGATAAAAGAATAAATTAAGATTTAGGGCTGTTTAACTTTGGTTAAGCAGTCTTTTTTTTTGTAGAAGATGAAGAGAGTTT
>DMKD01000256.1:0-10993 GCA_003454605.1 Spirochaeta sp.
GGACATTGAGAATCTTTTCTGAAATTACCGGGCTAAAGTCCATGTTCGCCTTTTAGCTCTTCAAGAAAGCCCCGGCAGCTGTCTTCAAGCATATCAAGAACCTCTTCAAAACCATCTGCTCCGCCGTACCATGGATCAGGCACGTCTGTCCCCTTATGTGCCGTCGAAAAATCGTTCATCATATGGACTTTCTCGCGGCAGCCGCCGCCCCTGTCAAGGCGGAGGATATCTTGATAGTTACTGTAGTCCATTGCGATAAGATAATCGAATTTTTTATAATCCGCCCGGTTTAGCCTGCGCGCCCTTGAGGTCAGCTTATATCCCCGCCTAGCCGCATGTTTCCGCATACGGCTGTCGGCCGGTTCTCCAATATGATAAGAATCTGTTCCTGCAGAGTCTATAAAAAACTCATTTTCAAGACCGTTTTCTTTCACCATGGCTTTGAACAGCCCTTCTCCGGAAGGACTGCGGCAAATATTTCCCGTACAGACAAAAATTATATTTATCAAAGCTTAAATGCTGTGCTTTGAGTCTTTTCTCAGAAGTTCAAGGATCTCGCGTGTGGTTTCCTTAGACGACAGATACAGATCTTTATACTGTCCGTCCTTCGCAAGATTACGTAGCACAAGTTCTTCCTTGATTCGCTGATGTGAATTATGCGGTAATTCAATTATCTCCGGTAGCGGCAGACGGTTGGAATCACGCTTCGATTGATATTCCATATTAAGCTTTTTCAGTTTTTTATCTATCTGTCCAATGAAATCCGATTTTTGCTCTTTTGAGAGGGTTTCTTCAAATTCGACAAAATACTCATATTTAAAAACTGAATAATCACCAAACATCAGATAATTATTTACAGTCCAGGGATTTTCCGATTCAACAGTTTTTGTTGCTTCTATTACCTGCTCTTCCGACAGCTTTTCTCCCATAATGCTTACAATTCCGGCACCCTTCTGTACAAATTTGAGAAGCGGAGTCTTGTTGTGGAAGCCCACAACCTCAAGAATATCGTTCATATCATACCTGTACAACCCGCTGATGTTGGTTATCAGAATGTAATACCGCTCGCCCAACTCAAGTTCGTGATAAAGTTTTATCGGAGGGTTCTCATCGTCCTTATTCTCAAAAGGAATGAATTCGTAAAAATATTCATCAAGAATCAGAAGTGAGTAGTTCCAGTGATTCTCCAGAGATATTCCGAACCGTCCTTCAGATGCCTGGTAACCGAATGATCTGAATACAGTTGTTACAGGAAAATATTCCTTCAGCTTATCAACGAGAAGAGCGAAATTACCCTGAACCCAGGCATTTACAGCAGCAAGGTTCGGCCAGTAATACTTCGGAAGAAGTTTGTCGCCGTATTTCTCTTTCAATCTTACGAGTTCATCGGCTCTTTTCGGATTAGGATGAATCCGGGACATTGCCTCCGCTCTGTCCTCTTCTGAAAACAGTTCGGAAATCTCCGTTTTAATTCTACCCTCACGTATCTCACTGACCATTTCGTCAAAGTTTTCCATAATCACCTGGTGATAGCGGAAAACATTAGCGATACTCGGACAGACAGAGATTGTGATATTATGTTCAAGAGCGTTTCGTGCAACTGCATAATAACGGAGGTTGTAATCATCTATGGTGAAATATGCGTAGATTGAGCTGTATCCCTTCTTAATAATCGACGGGATGGTCTGAAAACTATTGCCGGAAACCGAACCTATAGGCAAACCGTCTTCAGCATAGCCCTCAATTGCCTTGCCGACTGAGGTGAGACTATTACCGATGAATACATTCTTGTTCTTTTCAAAAATTGAGTACATCCAGGATTTATTGAATTTGCTGAGCTGTTTGTAAAACTCAGGTGATATGGGAATCAACTTAGGCTTGCCTGTCGTTCCGCTTGAAGTGTTATACATATGCGGCCGGCCTTTAAACAGAACATCTGATTCTCCTTTTTGAAGGAGTTTATGATACTTATCAAATCCATCATAATCCCGGATCGGTATATTTCTGCGGTAATCTTCATAGGTCTTCATTGAAGCAAAGTCGTGGTCTTTTCCAAATAAAGTGTTTTTATTATCACCGATTATTTCCTGCAGCAGAGCCAACTGATATCGCTCAGGATCGCAGGTGGTTTTCTTGATTTTATCCAGCCGCTTTTTCCCCGCGATTGTAATTAAAGTATTTACGATTTTCTGTCTTGATATCAATCCCATTGTTCTCTCCGAATATAGTGTATTTATAGCTCTAGCACGTTTATAATATCATAATATTTATAATAGCGGTTACCTAATATTAACTCTAGTTTAAACCCTTCTGCCTTCTTGTTATAGAAGCTAATTTCAATTATTATCTATTATTAAGCATAATACAAATAGGAGCAGAAGCATATGCTAACCCGTAATTATGCCGGAATAATATTTGACCTTGATGGAACCTTATATAATTTAAAATGGCTCGGATTCAATTTTATGGCTTCCCATCTTACAACTCTCAAATATCTGAAGGCATCAAGAAAAAACTTAAGAAAGCTCAGCGGCATTCACACCGGCAGCAAAGAGAGCTTCTTCGAACTCTATTATAGAACCCTTTCAGAATTCGCGGGCACATCTCCGGAAAAGGCTGAGAAATGGGAAACAGAAGTTTTTTATAAAAATTTCATATCAATACTTAAAAGATATTCAGCCCGTCCGGGGGTAGGCGAGCTCCTGGCTCGCCTGAATATCCCGACCGCGGTTGTTTCAGATTACGGTATGATCGATGACAGGCTGAAATCAATAAAAATTGATCCGGAAATTTTCACCGTCAGATTCTACAGTGGAAATTTTGGCGGTTTAAAACCCAATCCGGAGATTCTACTTAAGGCTGCTGAAGCAATAAACATAGCCCCGGCAGAAATACTTGTCGTCGGTGACATGCAGGGAAAAGACGGAAAAGCAGCAGAACGAGCCGGCATGGATTACTTTCATGTAGATGATGAAAGCTGGCCGCTGCTTATGAAAAATTTAAATAATATAGAATAATGGCCATTAGCAAGCAGGAGTTACAAACTTGAAATCTTCGGAAGTACTACAAAACTGGTTCGCATCATTTGCGGCCTTCATAATAAAAATACGCGTAGTGATTATAATCCTATTTATTGTATTAATGGTGTTTTCGGTCTTCGGTATTATGAAGTTGAAAACGACAGTATCTATCGATAGTTTCTTTCTGCCCAATGATCCTCTCGTTGAAAAACGTGATCAGTTTGAATCGATCTTCAAGAACAATGACTTTATCGGCCTTCTCATAGAAGCCGATGACGTTTTTGATCCTGAAGTTATTCAGCTTATGTCAGATTTAAACAGCGATATTACTGAAAACGTACCGTATGTCAATTCAATAGTTTCAATACCGACAACAGCGCCTTCTTTGCTGGGAGGAGCATCATTCAACTTCGAAAAGGGAACCCTTACAGACAGCCGGGAAGAGCTAGAAAAACTCAGATCCCATTTTGATAAACGCCGCAGCCTTCGTTCAGTTCTCTATTCAAAGGACTACAAGCAGGCCTGGATTCTTGTCAGGCTTGAAGAATACCCGACTGCCTGGGAAAGCAATGAAGAACCACCTATGTATACAGGTCACAAAGTCATGGATGTTCTTCAGGAATTTGAGAGTGGAGAGGTTACGATAACCCCGACTGGAATTCCAGTAATGGCATACCGGAAATCCACAGAGCTGATGGAGGATCTATCCCAAATTATGCTGATCGCGGGACTCACAGCACTGATCTGCATATTGTTTTTAATCAGAACTCCCATGGGAGTTGCTGGCTCACTGCTCGTTATGATCGGCTCTATACTGATAGTATTCGGCGGGCTTGGATGGCTGGGAATCACAGCTGATACGACCTTCATGATTGTACCAATGCTGCTGACAATTGCAATAACCGTCGGCTATACCATCCACGTCACTAATTTTTTCAAACGCTATCTACGGGAAACAGGAAACAGAAAAGAAGCAGTTATACATGCCTTCAGTGAAACCGGCTGGCCGGTACTGTTCACAGCATTTACAACTATAATTGCACTGCTGTCGTTCATGTTCGTAGCCATATACCCAATCCGCTGGGTAGGAGTTGTATCATCGGTCAGCATCTTCTGCGTCTACCTGCTGATAATGATATTTTATTGCGCTCTCCTTTCCATTGGTCCAGACATCGTCCCCGCAGAAGAGAACACGAAAGATGGAGATGCTGTGTTTGAGAGGTTGGGAAATTTCTTCGTCAATAACGGGAAGATCCTGGTCCCCGTTTCAGCAGCAGTACTACTTGTCCTGTTTATGGGGATGATGAGGCTCGAGGTGAATCTCAATACCAATAAAATGATGGGGACCAAGCTGCCTCATTCACGAGATCAGATCTACATCAGCCAAACCGAAATCGGGGTTATTATGTCATATGATATTGCTCTGATTTTCGAAAACAAGGATCAGGTTCTGACTACTGACACCCTGGAGAGACTCGATCATCTGGCGGCCTTTATTGAAGAGTCTCCGCTGATAAAGAAAACACAGGGAATAAACGAAAGCCTCAGGGAATTCAATCTGATAAAATTCAGAGATGCCGAGGGCCAGTATAAACTCCCGGCCTCTGATGCCGGCATACGGGGGCTTGTAAATCTCTATTCCCGTCTTGAAGGCAATGATCTGTCTATGTGGATAAATGAGGAACGCACCAGCCTACGACTTACAGCCCAGGTAATAGAACTCTCATCTTCTGAACTGTCCAAGCATGTCACTATGGTACAAGAGGAACTTGCACAGATATTTCCCGAGGAAGTCTATCCTGGGATAGAGATCCTCATTACCGGTGCGGTGATTCAGACCGCAGCAATGAATCAATATGTAACTCAGGGACTTATAAGTTCTGTCGGTTTCGCTCTGGCATCAATAGTTATTATCCTGATGATAGCATTCAGGAGTATCAAACTTGGTCTCATTGGAATAATCCCGAATATTGCTCCGGTTATTGCAGCCGGCGGGTTTATGGGATTTCTTAATATTCAGCTTGAATTCGTAACTATGACGGTGGCCCCTATGCTGCTGGGGCTGTCGGTTGATAATACTATCCATCTGATTAATCATATTGAAACATCATTCATCCGTACCGGTTCCTATGATCTCGCCCTTCCGCAAACGTTCAGAGCTGTCGGGAAATCCGTCATCCAGACGACATTCATTTTATGTATAACCTTCTCTATATTCGCTTTTTCGCGGGTTCAGTCGATGATTAATATGGGTCTAATCATCGTAGTTGGAATAATTGCCGCCCTTGCTGCGGATCTGATTATTACTCCCGTACTTATCAAATGGACAAAACCCTTCGGAGAAGATAGAAAATGATCATCTTAACCATTCTGCTCAGCATAGTCGCTGCATATTTCATTCTACTGATTCTTTATGCCTACACACCCTCTAAGAGACCGCTGCTGACAGAAAGCGATTTATCGAATAAGGAATGGTTTTTCTTCTTTTATACATATTATGCTGCAAAATACCTTCTGCCGACAAAACGCAGCCGGCGCGACAGTCGCTATGACCGGAATTTTTTTATGCAGGAGGCTGTCGACGCCGCACCAGAAAAGAACGATAAAACAGCATTTCGCGGGCAGAATAGATCAGACGGATATGTAATGTCAGCAGTCGGCGACATCATGTTCCGAAAAGATTTTACCGACGGCATTAGCCCCAGGTTATGGGATTCTGCAGCAGAGGATCTATTCGATGCCGATTATAGAATGGGTAATATGGAATTCGCCGTAAACGATAATCAGGTTATAGAGAAAATAATTCAATTTTCAATTCGTTCAAAAGTAGCCGATCAGCTGCTGAAACCCAAAAATAATTACTTTGATTTTTTAAGCACTGCTAACAATCATATAAATGATACCCTTTACGCGGGTGTTTGTTCTTCAATCAACTATCTTAATGATAGAAATATCAGTCATAGCGGGGCCTGGTATACAGGCATGAAGAATGAGGATTTCCCGGTGTTTGAACGCGGAGGAATAAAAACCGCTGTTCTGGCATACACCTTCTCAACCAATGGCATACCGCTTGAGAAGGATAAAGGCTATGGTGTAAACCTTGTTCGCTTTAACGCAATTTCTGACGACGATTACGATCCCTCTCTGATTCATAAGCAGATAGAAAAAGCCAGGGAGCTTGGTTCCGAGCTGATTATTGCACAGCTTCACTGGGGTGTTGAGTTCGAATACTATCCGCCTAAAAGAATAATCGAGCGCGGACAGGCTCTAATGGATGCTGGAATCGATATAATCATCGGACATCATCCACACATGCTTACCCCAGCCCAATGGTACAGGCGAAACGACGGCAGTCGCTGTCTTTGCTTATATTCGCTCGGGAATCTGACAAGCAGTACCCTGCCCTTTCCAATGCAGAACCTATCTCTTCAGGCTAAGATAGCCGTCAAACGAAATACCGGCACCGGCAGACCGGAAATTTACGGAGCCGAGCTCAAACCATTATTTTTTGCAAGGAAAAAACGGCGTGGTAAAATTGCACACAGGATTCTGCCGTTGTATGAAGCATTGGAAAATCCTGTGGAGTACAGATTATCACCCGGCGATAAATATGCGATGATAAGAAGCCGAAATGAGTTCAGGCGTTTTCTAAAACAGGAAAAAGGATTTTACTACAGGTAAGACTCAAGTGTCGAGATCTTGATCGTGACCATCCGAACCGAACCTATATCTGTATTGAAAATCAAACTCTCCGCCGACTACAAAACCGTTGCGATATTCGGAGAACAGGTATTCAAAATAGGGCTTGAGCCCGAGGACGAACTCGTGGTTTTCATTGCTGTGCAGGGTAATACCGCTCAAAACACTTATTCTAGGTCCAAGGGCAAAAAACTCGGTGCCTCGGTTCTCACTATCAGCTTCGTAATCAGGTCCGTAATGAAAACTGAGTCCTATTGCAGGATGAAAGACCAACGACTTTGTTTCATCAATAGGTACATGAATATTGAAAACAAGTTCAGGCAGAAATTGAAGCATCTGAGGCACCACCGCGAACAGAACAGGCCGTCCGATTGGAAGATATGCCCCTATACCGAAATTCTCATTTAGACGATATTCCAGCACCAATGCAGCCGGCTCCATAGCAATACCGCCGGGGACTCCCGCACCGGAGGCTATACACATTCTGACATTGTCATAACGGCCGCCTGCGGCTACTGAAACACCAAGTGAAAAACTGCTTTCCTCCGCGGCCCATACTGGAAAAGCACAACAGAATATCAATAAGATGATAACAGCGAATTTTTTCATTATTTACCTCTTTATATAATTTAAATCGTTATCGGCCTGAGCGCTATTGTTTTTTCTCATTTATTTGCGGCTTTTATAAGAAACATTTTCATCCCACTGCTTTTCTTTAAAACCGACAAGCACTGTTTCTTCATTGACCAACAGGGGGCGCTTGATAAGCATGCCGTCGCCTGCAAGAAGTTCTGCAACTTCATCAAGACTCATCGAATCAAGCTTATCCTTCAAACCAAGCTCCCGATACCTTTTACCAGATGTATTGAAAAATTTCTTAAAGGGGAGACCGCTTTTTTCAATCATCTTTTTTAATAGAGCTGCGTCAGGCGCATCCTCTACAATGTGGATCGATGAGTACTCCACCTTATTTTCATCCATCCATTTCAAAGCCTTCCTGCAGGTTGAACATTTTGGGTACTGGTAAATAATGTTTTCAGACATATTCTCTCCTAATATATATCCAGTTGCTGTCACTGCTGTGATCAGCACTGAACCTGTACTCTCCGACTGCCATCGACTTGAGTGCTTCAGGCTCGCTGATTTTATCCTGAAGAATCATCCTTACCATTTGCCCTCTTGCTGTTTTTGAATACATTCCTATAGTTTTGAGTATATTGTTATTCTGCTCTTTGAAGGAAATTGAGATCACCGGGTTAGGTAGAATTGCTTTGTCAACGGCTTTCATATATTCGCCGGATGCCAGATTCAGAATCGGCACATTTACATCTTTCAGCATCTCCTCTTCTGCAAGCCTGAAGGCAAGCCTGTCCTTCCAGAACGATAATAGCTTCTGCCTACTATCAATGTGAAGCGGCGTTTTCATCTCGAGCCTGTAAGCTTCGATACCGTCAAAAGGTTTCAGCAGACCGTACATACCTGAAAGGATTCTAAGATGACTCTGAGCAAACCGCAGTTCAACTTTACCAAGCACTGTGAAATCTATTGCCTTGAAAACGGTGCCGCTGTAGGCAGCAGCTGCAGGCCGTGTTTTACCTGCAGCAGTTCCGAAATTACCAATCATCCGCATTACTCCGGCAGAGATTGCAGGACTGATATTCATCAGAGATTCCAGTTCTTGCTGTTTCAATTTACTGAGCTTTTCATTTATCCAGACTGACTCCGAGGTAAAAAAAGGTTTTCCCCATCCATCTACATCTTTCAGCCGCTGAATATCGACCGACAGCTCAGATTCGAAGTCCATTTGTTTTGTGGGCGAAATCAGAAGAATCATGCCGGGATTATACTTCAGTCGAGGGGCAATAGCAATCAAAGGCGGATCTTGAGGGCTATCCCGAATACTGTGATAAGGTGCGATTCAGACTGATACCTTATATCTGGTAACAGATAACTAAACCGTTACAAATGCATATTACCGTTAAACCGGCGTCGGGCATCAGCACCTGTTTGCAATTATTATCTTCAAACCCCTGCCATCTTCAACGGGAGCAAAATCCTCCGGCGGCTGTATCCTTCTGAGCTCAGTGAAATCGGGCAGATTCTCTATGATCATTGTTTCAAAATCTTCCCATGACCAGCCGGGGCTGTTTTGGGTCAGCATTAGAAGCCCGCCCGGTTTAAGCATTTCAGGCAGTCGCCTGAGCAGGCGAGGGTAATCCTTCAGCATCAAGAAGCTTCCCTTCTGACTCGGCGGCGGATCAGCGATGATAATATTGTAAGGTCCCTCCTTCTTCAATTTTCCTATAGACTTGAAAATATCATGAGGCAGAAACTTTGCCTGCCCATTGTATCCGCCGGGTATTCGGTCGTGATTTAAGCGGTGATTCCTCTTACCGATATCAAGTGAGCGGCGGTTTTTATCAATATTGACGACCCTTGAAGCACCGGCAGAAAGTGCAACTGCCGAGAGTGCACAGGTATAGGCGAAGAGGTTCAGCACAGTTATCTCGGCGATTTCAGTGCTCCCGCCATCAGCGGTCTTCATAAGCGCTACTCTCTCCCGAATTAGTTCACGGCCCGTCCTCATGTCTGGAAAAAAGCCGGGATTCTGACCGCGAAACGGATGTAGAAAAAACTTCAGCCCGGCTTCCGCGATTATCATTTCGTCAGGTATATCACCCTCCGATAGACGTGTTACAGCAGGCCTTATCGACCGGTCCTGAATTAATATCGGACAGCCGCTAAATAATTCATTCAGCACCGAGGTCATCTCTGCAATCTCTGCATCAGAATATTTACAGTATATTGTCGCAAAGATCAGCGGTGGATAAAAATCAATATTCAGATCAGCAAAACCCGGGGCTTTTCCGCCCCGACCGTTAAGCAGCCTCGCGGGAAAAGCTGGTAGGCTGTTGGATTTATCGGAAAGAAGTTCTTTCAGTTTCTGAAACGAAGCAGCAGTCATTACATCAATATACAATATTTATGTTATAGTGTGTTGTGAACGAAAACTGTAAAGATCTGCAATACTATAAATTTTCCGCCTATGGTTTCCTGAAAAACCTTCGCTTCTTTGAACCCTTCTTCATCCTGTTTCTTCTATCAAGGGATTTTAGCTATATTCAAATCGGCACACTCTACGCTATCCGTGAGGTGGCAATAAATATAATTGAGATACCCACCGGGATTTTTGCAGATGTCTGGGGACGCAAGAAAACGATGCTGGCATCTTTTATATCATATATAATTGCATTTATTATCCTCTACCGCTCGCAGTCCTACATCATCCTTGCTGTTGCAATGATCTTCTATGCTTTCGGCGACGCATGCCGTACCGGCACACATAAGGCTATGATCTTTGATTACATCAACTCTAAGGGTTGTGGCGACAGAAAATCCTGGTATTACGGCAACACGAGAGCATGGTCCCAGCGGGGCTCGGCCCTAAGCGCTCTATTCGCAGGAATTCTGGTGTTCTGGCAGGGTGACTACTCATCCATTTTTCTCTATTCCATCATCCCCTATGTTCTGGACTTCATACTGATTCTATCCTATCCGGCTTATCTTGATAAAAGCGGGGATAAAAACCCGGGAACCAAAGCCGTGCTTAAAGCCTCGCTGAACGCATTGAAAAACCGTTTTGTTTTAAAAAAAGTAGTCAGCGTATCACTTTTTTCCGGCTACTATAAGGCGGTAAAAGACTACCTCCAGCCGGTACTGCAATCAGCTGCACTGGCGATGCCTTTATTTATAGATAAGACTGAAGAACAGCGATCCGCTGTAACCATCGGTCTTGTTTACACGGTTATCTATTTCCTGACCTCACAGGCTTCAAGCAGGGCTGGAAAGATTCACAACAGGTTTAAAAATGCCGCCGCAATACTATTCTATACTTTGATGATTGGAGTCGGTGCAGGGGTTGCCGGAGGGATACTGTACTACTTCAACATGCCCTGGCTGGCTGCGGCTGCATTTCTTTTGATCTTTCTGCTCCAAAACATCAGAAAACCCATCGGAATAGGCTTTCTTGGAGACAGTATAGAGCCTCAGATTCTTGCAACAGTTCTTTCAGTCGAGAGCCAGAGTCAGACCCTCTGGACCGCCTTCTTCGCCATCATAATTGGCACAGCGGCTCAATTGATAAATCTTCCGGCAGCACTGGTTATTTGTTCAGCGGGGCTTTTTATAGTCGGGCTGTTTACCAGGCAGAATTAAGTCCTCTTATACTCAAGCTTCCCGTCTATAAAGGTCATATCGACAAGAACCTCATTCAG
>DMKD01000256.1:11028-14623 GCA_003454605.1 Spirochaeta sp.
CTGCCCTTAATCGCATCTTCAAATGACATGTAGGCCCCGTGCAAAGTGGCGCAGCGTACTGCTTCAAGTACCGATACGCACTGTTTCTGATCAAGCTGAAGCTCACTGCTCCGGTTATAGCGGTTTACAGCACCATCGATAGTATGAATACCGATGGGCCCTGAAGGATAATCGCTTCCAATTGAAACCTTAACCCCGGCGTCAAGCATGCTTCGAAGTGCAATAAGGTATTTCATCCGCTCACCGTAAAACCTGGCATAATTGGCACCGATAGTGGTGAGCATCCCCGGATTAACAGACGGACAGATATTCATCTTTGCCATCCTGTCAATCAGGTCCTGATCAACCAGAGTAGAATGCTCAATTCTATGTCTGAGATCGGGCCGTGGATTGTTAATAAAGACTTTCTCATAGCCCTCAACCATATATTCAACAGCCAGATCACCGATTGCATGGGCGGTGGCCTGACATTCCGCATCATTTATTTCCCTGAGATAATCTGCGACCTCTTCACGCTCCCAGCCTTTTTCTCGGGGAAGTTCCGGATCATGTGAGTATGGTTCACGGGTTGCGCATGATGGGCCGCCGGACCCGCCGTCAATCATAAATTTACATGAGCCCATCCTGAAATGTTCATCACCGAGTCCGGTCATAAAACCGAGCTCCATGAAGTGAGCATTATCCTCTTTGGAGAAGGGTTTTCCGAATATACTATGGAGCATCATATATGAGCGGATTCTGAATTTTCCACGGCGGCAGAGCTTTTGCATTATGTGGTAGGAAGGTTTATCGCATTCTCCCGCATCATGCACTGATGTGATACCGGCGGCCAGGGCGGCTTCATGCGATTTCATCGCAGCCTTCGCCTGCTGCTCTTCTGTATAATCAACCATACCCCAGAGTTTGAAATGGGTATGCCCCCTCACCATGCCGGTTAGCCTGCCGTCGATCACCTCGACCTCATCCTCAGGGTACTTATCTGCATCCTCAGGCTTAAAAACCCCGAGATATTCGAGAGCCCTGGTATTGTACATACAGATATGCCCGCCTCCATGCATACAGTGCACCGGATTATCCGGAGCAAGTTCATCCAGCTCCTCAATAGTCGGGTGACGTTGTTCGGGGAGAAGCAGCGGTTCATACCCCATCATGGATACCCACTCACCGGGCTTCTTGAGAGCAACTGCTTTTTTCAGCACCCCGAACATCTCTTTGAGGCTTTTACAGTTCACAAAATAGGTATTGATCATCGCAGCATTCAGCTCGACCCCAAGTAATCCCCCGAGGATTGGATGAAAGTGAGAATCAATTATACCCGGCATCAGGGTTCGACCCACCAGGTCAATTACCTCTGTTTTATCATCGATCAAATCATTTATTTCAGCACCAGAACCGACGAATACTATTTTATTAGCTTTAACAGCCAGAGCTTCTGCAATATCATCTTTCTCATCAACAGTAATTACCTGTCCGTTTATGAAAACAATATCTGCTTTACCAAGTCTTAAGGTCATATTTCCTCCAGTTCATTCTAAGTTAATAAGAGAACACAATGAGATCATCAACGAACTGATCCACCTGTTTTTCTTCCGTGGTCCATGAACAGATGAGCCTTATTGCTATCAGTTCATCTTCCATTGTTTCCCATCTGTAAAATTGATACTTTTTTTCCAGTGCTGCAACAGTCTTCTCCGGAAGAACCGGAAAGATCTGATTTGTTGAGGAATGGAACTTCAGATCATAGCCGGCTTCAACTACTCCGGTCTGAAGTTTGTCCGCCATTCTGTTTGCGTGCCTCCCAAGCTCCATGTAAAGATTATCTTCAAACAGGGCGATGAACTGCAGAGACAGAAGTCTCCCCTTCGCAAAAATTGCCCCCCTCTGTTTCATCAGATACCTGAATTCATCCTTCAGCCCGTCATTACAGATAACCAGAGCTTCTCCAAATAACGCACCGCTCTTGGTTCCGCCGATATAGAAAGCATCACATAAGTCTGAGATGTCATTCAAACTCAGATCATTACTTTCCGAGGCAAGAGCTGAACCAAGCCTTGCACCATCAAGATACAGAAACAATCCCAATTCGCTGCATAATTCTCTCAAATCACGCAGTTCCTGTAAAGAATAGATCGTTCCCAGTTCAGTAGACTGTGAGATATACAGCAGTTTGGGTTTAACCATATGCTCAAAATGATGCTCCTGAACAACCGCACGAACCTGATCCGGTTTCATCTTACCGTCTGAACTGTCCAGAGGAAAAACCTTATGTCCTGTTGCTTCGATAGAACCTGTTTCATGTACATAGATGTGACCCGTTTCAGCGGAGATGACTGCTTCATGAGGTCGTAAAAACGCTGATATAGCAACCAGATTAGTCAGGGTTCCCCCTGTAATAAAATGGATATCAACATTCTGATTTCCAATATGCTTCTTAAGCAGGGCCTCAGCCATCCTGCTGTAATGATCATCACCATAGCCTTCCGTCTGTTCTGCCGCAGTATCAGACAGTCTTCTGATAATATCAGGATGTCCGCCATCGGAATAATCATTCTTGAAACTGTACATATATATTCTCCCCTATCCAATATACTATTCTACTTTCTCGATTACTACAATTTTACTTATTGAATACCTAATAAGAGGAAGATAAAAAACCGATATTATATTGAAGAGGATAACCACTGGTGCTGGATGCTGCAACCGTTAATAACAGCGGTGCTAATGTAAATATTGAATCTCATAGTAGATCACTGAAGCGCAAAAGGTATATCAACGCAATAAACTATGCAAATTTTAATAACGATCCGCTTCAGATAATCTTTGAGCATAAGATTTTTGCAAGAAAGCTCTCGATATTCGCACTGCCCTCTCCCTGCATGCATGACAGCCTGGAGCTCAGTTGGGTCAAGGATGAACAGGAAGAAGATCTTGAACAATTCGAATGCCTTAAGATTCTAATTCCCAACGGTGAGCATGTGCTGTCTATCGTCCCGGACGATTACTGTCACACCCCTGCCGGCATGACAATCTCATTACCGCTGAAAGCTCAAATTCTCAATAACCGGCAAAGCGAACGTTACAATGCCGTCAAAGTTGAAGCCATACTCACACAAAACGGATGTTTCTATGAAGGGAATTTAGTAAATTTCAACACGGATACGCTTCTTGTTGCACTAAATGAAACAGTTAATCCGGAACTGCGATGGATCAACAGAGATGCTGAGTTTAATGTAATACTGAAAAAGCAGGATGAAACTGTATATACCGGAAACTGTATTCTCACTGCAACACGGGAATACAATGGTTCAATATTTCACACATTCCAGATACTGGATTCAAGAATCAGAAGATTTAAAAAGAAAAAATACCGCGGTGAACGTTTTGAACTCCAATCTCCTGTTCAAATATCATTTATGCATCCTCTGTCGACAGAAAGGTGCAGAATACAGGCAGTGGATATTTCTGCATCCGGTCTCGGCCTGATTGAAGAAGCCGCCCATTCCGTTCTCATTCCAGGATTAAAGATTCCTGAAATGGAAATGAACCTGCCCGGAGGCACCCCGCTGAGATGCAGCACTCAGATTATATACAAGCA
>DMKD01000256.1:14705-27567 GCA_003454605.1 Spirochaeta sp.
CAGTGGACAGCTCTGCATTATGGAAATTCTTCTTCGAATCCGGGTTTATTTATCCCGAGAAATATAAGCACCTTTCAAACGAAAAAAATCACTTAAAAGAGCTCTACGACCGGCTTTACACAAAGAGCCCCGGAATAGCCAGACATTTCATATATCAGCAGGGCTCTCGAATTCAGGGTCATATGTCGATGCTCCGCTCCTATGAAAACTCATGGCTTCTGCACCATCATGCCGCAGCCTCTATCAACAGTCAGAATGCCGGGCTCCATGTTCTGAATCAAGTAGGCAGCTTTATCAATAACAGCTACCGCATACGAAGCCTTCGCATGCTTTACCTCATGTGCTACTACAGAGAAGATAATAGATTTCCAAAAAGAGTATTCGGGGATATAGCAATAAATGCCGATAATAAAGCACAGCTGTCTCTTGATTCATGGTCTTACTTTCATTGTTATCGTGACGCCGAAATCAAAGCTGAGATTCAGAAAGGCTGGACTCTGGATCAAACAACGACTGGTGACTTACGAAACCTGGAAGGCTTTTACCAGCGCCGTTCAGGCGGTCTCATGCTTAAGGCAATGAACCTGTCGGGCGGAGGAGGAACAAATGATAAGATCCTCGGCGAATATGCTAAATCAGGCTTCAACAGGAGTATTCAGCTGTTTTCAATAAACTTCGACGGAGAATGCCGGGGAATAATTATGGCTGATCAATCAGAAACAGGACTCAACATGTCCAATCTGACAAATTCTATCAAGGTATTTATTATTAACTCTGAAGGGTTAACACGTGATATAATACACAGCTTTATTCATGAGGTATCGGATCTGTTTAAAGGCGAAAACAGAATACCCGTTCTCATGTATCCGGAAAGCAGCGCAGAAGAACTCGACTTGCCGAAGGAGAAATCCTACACTCTCTGGATACTTAATGCAGAAGCAAGCGACGCCTATTTTAAACATTTAAAAACTCTCTTAAAAAAAATTAATCATTAGGAGAGAATGATGAAGGAACTAAATAATATTGAACGGCCCTACTCCAGCCGTATCATTGATGCATATGTAAAACTCATTACTAAGCAGTACCCCACTGTAGATCTGAATGATCTATACAGTTATTCAGGAATGGAAGACTACGAGGTTGTCGATCAGGCACACTGGTTTAACCAGGAACAGGTGGATCGATTCTACGAACGGGCCGTTCAGCTTACCGGAAACAAGAATCTTGCTCGTGAAGCGGGACAGTTTTTTGCCTCTTTCCAGGAAGGAAATCTGCTGAAAAAATATTTGTTAAGCCTCCTTGGACCCATAGGGGCTTTTGAGAAAGTTGAATACGTTTCCAGAAGCTTCACAAATTACACCGAGTACAAGCTTAAAAAGCTTGCACGTAATTCAGTTGAAATCACAGTAGAAACAAGGGGCAATGTAGAGGAAAAACCCTACCAATGTGAGAATAGAATTGGAATGCTTGAGGCCCTCTCAATGCTTTTCAACCCCAAACTGCCGAAGATTGAACATTCTTTATGCCGGTTCAAGGGCGGAGACACCTGCCGCTATATCGTCACATGGGAAGATTCACGAGCAGCGAAAGCGCACAGAATCGAAAGCTTTGCAATACCTGTAATCGGAATAATGAACATAGCTTCCGGTATAATCTCACCGGAACTCACCCTTAGATGGATACTCCCGGTGTCTGCCTTTGCTTCTATTCTTTTCTATGCTCTGGTGAAAAGACGCCAGGTTAAAGAGCTGACGACCAAGGTTGATGCTGCTTTGAAAACTACCGATGAGCTCATTCATCAGATAGCTCTCAATCATAATAATACAAAAATTTCACAAGAGCTCGGTCAGGCTGCGAATGAGAAACTCTCAGTGGATGAGATTCTGCATGAAGCAATAAATATTACAGAGAAAAGACTGGAATATGACCGTGGCCTGATCCTTCTTGCCAATGCGGGTAAAACAGCTCTCGAGTTCAGAACTGGTTACGGCTACCATGCCGGATATCAGGAACTCCTGACGACTACTGCATTTAATTTGAACAATCCACTGTCAAAGGGTGTCTTTGTGGTCTGCTACAAAGAGCGAAGACCCTTTCTGATTAACAACATTGAAGATATTAAGAAGGATATGAGCTTGAGAAGCATTGCCTTCACAAAAAGCCTTGGAAGTAAATCATTCATTTGCTGCCCGATAATCTGCGACAATGAAGCCCTGGGCATCCTCTCGGTAGATAACCTCCATTCCCAGCGTCCGCTGGTTCAAAGCGATATCAGTCAACTTATGGCAATAGCTTCGGTAATCGGTGTAGGTATAAAAAAGGTACAGCTGCTGCAGTCCAGGGAAATACAGTTTCAATCGATAATCAAGGTACTCGCCTCAAGCATCGATGCAAGAGATCCGCTTACTGCAGGTCATTCTGAAAAAGTGGCTGTATACTCAGATGAGATAGCGAGGCGGATGGGGTTTTCTCCAAAACAAAGAGATGTTATCAGAATTGCATCTTTGCTGCATGACTACGGAAAGATCGGAGTTCCCGACCATATTCTAAAAAAGAACGGTCGGCTGACAGTAGATGAATTTGAGATAATTAAAACCCATGCAGGCAAAACGGCTTCGATACTGAATCAGATTAATTTTGAAGATGATTACTCTGAAATACCTAACATCGCCGGAGCTCACCATGAAAGGCTTGACGGACAGGGGTATCCCAGGAATCTGAAAGGTTCGGAAATCCCGCTGGAAGCAAGAATCATAGCCGCAGCTGATTTTTATGATGCGATAACCTCTCAGCGGCATTACAGAAATCCAATGCCCTATGACGAAGCAATATCGATACTTAAGGCTGAATCAGGTTCTCACCTGGATCCAAAGGTTGTGAAGGTTTTCTGTGATTATCTTGCAGACACCCAGATAACTATAGAAAAAAATAAAGCTGTGCTCACATATAAATGATTCAGGAAGGAGAAATTCCGCGGCAGATAATCAGGGGAGTATAGGTGAATGACCGCGGATCTCTGAAAAAATCACGGCAATCCCTATAAAACTCTTCAAACCCGTTTTCGTACTCAGGAAAATCATAGCCGGAAAATTTTCCACCGACCGCAACCTTCTGCAGCCAGTTAAATTCTTCATCTTCTTCTACTGCTCCGAAAACAAGATGATGGTATGTAACCTCAACATTGATATCAGCAAATCCAAGATCATATAGATGTGTGTATAGTTTCCGTCCTGCATAGGGGTCGAAATCATGGTGTTTTTCAAGAGCGGAAATACTCGATTCGAGTGCTTTTTCAAGCCTTCGGGAAATACCATAATGACTGAGATTATTGTGATCAAGATCAGCCAGACAGATAATACCGCCTGGATTCAGAAGTGACTTCAGCTTTTTTACAATATCAAATTGCGCCTCAAGATGATATTCAAGAAAAAATCTAACCCAGATAAAATCAAATCTTCCAAGATCATCTAGGGAATCATAGATATCCTTCTCGAAAAAAGTGATCCCCTCAGCCTCATAATTCTCCTTTGCAAACCCTATTCTTTCTGTAGAATAGTCTAATCCGACTGCATCAGCATCGAAACCGATAATTTGTTTGAGAAAAGAGGTGGTCTTGCCGCTACCACAGCCGACATCCAGAGTCCGCATTCCCGGCTTCAAACCTGCCCAGACGACCTGCTTTTTCAATGCTTCCGGACTTGTTTTCTTTTCCAGCCGTTTTATCTCATCACCGCTTTCCATGATATATGATGCTTTAATAATTTTATTCATTCTCATCACCCAAGCTATGTGGAAATCTATCATAATAATATGATTTTTTCCAGCTCCTGCGCATTGCTCTATTGAACAGTAATATGCCGGCAATCTTAAGCGGATTACGGATTGCCAGAGTCGATTTAAGCATCCTTCTGAATAGCCCTAATCCTGTATAGATCTTTTTCTTCAAATAATTATCGCCACGGTAAATCATTTCTTCCTCAATTCCTTCAGCCTGATGAACAACCCTGGAGAGCCGGTACTTCTCCCAGTCTTCAGGAAACGAATTATGAATAAGCCTGTCTTCTTTCTTCAATTTATCGAAAAGTTGAGTCCCGGGAAGGGGTGTAAGAATCGAAATTTGACATATATCTATACCGGAATTGAGTAGAAAACCGGCAAACCTTCTGTAAAAAGCCGGTGATTCAAAATCACTTCCGATGATAAATCCTCCCATAACACCTATTCCGAATCTATGAAATGATTTTACAACACTGCTGTAATGTTCGATGCCAATCTTGATATTTACGCCCTTATGCATTTCCAGCAGCCCAGCCTGATCTATGGTCTCAAATCCGACAAAGGCGACATAACACCCTGCCTTTGCCGCCAGACTCAACAGTTCTTCATCGTCAGTTATATTGATTGAAGTCTGCATCCACCAGCGCTTTTTCATGCCGCGGTCAATCATCCCCTGGAAGATCTTTTTTGCCCTTGCCCTGCTCTTTGCAGTGCTGCCGACGAGATTATCATCTACAAAGGCGATATATTTTCCTGGAAGCTGTTCGAGTTCATCCAACACATCTTCAGCAGTCCTCTGTCTGAAGCCCTTCCCCAGATATCTCGTCACTGAGCAGAAGGTACAGTCGAACGGACAGCCTCGTGAAGTCTGGACCGACTGCCATAGATAACGTGAATCCAGAAGCTCTCGCCTTGGCCCAGGAGGATTATCTTCAAGATCTATTCGCTCACCCTGGTAGAAATGCTTGAGACGCCCTGCAGAGAAATCATCCAGAAGCTCAGGCCATACGGACTCACACTCACCGGATACGACGACATCTGCATACTTTAGAACCTCATCTTCAACCATCGAAGCATGTATTCCCCCAAGCACGACAGGGATACCTTCATCCTTATATATCCCGGCTATCTCGTAGGCTCTGTTTATACTTGATGTAAACGCTGTTATACCAACCAGATCTGCCGATTCAAATTTGAAGGGTTCAAAATTTTCATCTATAATTTTTACATCCCATCCATCAGGAGTAACTCCTGCCAGATATGCAAGTCCCAGGGGAGGAAACCTTGTGAACCGGCTCAGGAGATATCCACTTTTTTTGCGAACGGGATTTATCAGAAGAAGTCTTTTCAATGCTGTAGTCCTTTTAACGCCGAATTATAACATATATTTAAAATGCAAGCTTGTATTTTGTTAAAAATAATGACCTAAAAATAATGACAGGTCGGTGCTTGAATCCTAGACTTTTCCGGATACCCCGGCATCTTCAAATGATGCCATCTCCCTCATAAATGCACACGCGCTGTCTATTGTATGCATTGCAATTGCAGCACCGGTGCCCTCTCCGAGCCGCATACTGTAATCGATAATAGGTTTCAGGTTTAGAAGCTCCAGAGCAGCTTTCTGCCCGTTTTCAACTGATTTATGCCCGGAAAACGCATAGTCCATGACAGCTGGATTCAGCTTCCAGGCAATTACCGCTGCCGCCGTTGAGATAATGCCGTCAAAGACTACAGCTACCCTCTTTTCTGCCGCAGCCAGAGCCGCCCCGGCCATCCCGGCCAGCTCATACCCTCCAACCTTAAGCAGCAGATCCATTCCGTCGGTGCCGTCAGGGTTATGATATTCGAGAGCTTTGCTGATAACCTCGATTTTATGCTCAAGCCCCTTATCATCGACCCCGGTTCCGCGTCCGGTAAGTTCAGAAACCGACTGCCCTGATACTGCTGCGATTACAGCGGTCGCAGATGATGTATTTCCTATTCCCATCTCACCGAGGCCGATAATCTGAACATTGTACCTGTCATACATGATATTGAAAGCCTCAACGCCAGCCAGCAGAGCCTGTTCAGCCTCGTCTAAAGTCATTGCCGGTTCAACGGCAAAATTCCGTGTGCTCCTGCGGACCTTTCTGTCTATAAGTTTTTCATGAGGAGCGAAATCACCGTTTACCCCGACATCAACGACAACCATCTCGATTCTCCCCGTTTTGCAGAGCGCATTTATGGCGGCTCCGCCCGCCAAAAAGTTTGAAACCATCTGCTTGGTCACATCAGCCGGGTATGCTGAAACGCCCTCCTCGGTTATTCCGTGATCGGCTGCAAAAACAATCATCCCCTTCCTGTCTACCGACGGATTGAGGCTGTCCTGAATCAGACTCATTTTCAATGCCAGATCTTCGAGTAATCCTAGCGAACCAAGGGGCTTTGTTTTAAGGTCGATTTTATGCTGAATGCCGGCCTGCCCTGATTTATCAGTCGGTTTGATACTGTTAATTATTTCTTTCATGTTGACTCCTTTTTCACGGAAGCAGATAGTATCGGGGAGGCCGTAATCAATATAAAAATTGATCAGGCATAAAAAAATCCTCCGCAATAATCCGAAAGTAAATTTCGAATTTCACAGAGGATTTTTCCATCGTCCCGGGTATAGAATTCTGCAAGGCAGGTCTCCTGGCTTAGGATTCAACGTATATAAACACCTTCCCATAATCTTAAAAAACTACAGTGGATTAAGTTTAAATACTCGTCCAGTACAGTGGCGGGACCGCGCCGTTTTTCGGCTTCCCTATTCTCCCCGACCGTCATCGGGGCACCTTACTTCCGTTATTATTTCAAATAGCTTTCCTTATATTTATCATCTGAATAGCTGCAAGTCAAGAGTAAGCCATGCATTCCATAAACATCAGTCTCTATTTTACCCGCCAGTAGTAGAGCCGGTTTCTCATCCCGCTTTCTCTCATCCAGATTTCGTCTTCTTCGTTTACAATTTGAATAATATTCTGCACAAAAAGTTTGAAAAACAGGAATCTGATTTTGTCATATTCCTTTTTAATCTCTTCGGATACTGTTTCATTGAAACTCTCTGATTCCGGTTCAAAGGATGACTCATTCACAATTTTTTCTTCTCCGCAGGGGAAGATAAACTTAGCGACCGCCGTTGTTTCATCAACCAGGTAGCTCTCTCCATTCTCTACATACCGGTAGGCTTCATGCAGAGAACTCAACTCCTTCGCACGATATCTGCCGCTGACATGGTTAATAGAATATCCTCCAAAATTCGTTGATACCCAGTCACAGATGCCCTCCAGATAGTCAGAACTCCCTGATTCATCCCTCGCAAAATACTGTTCCAGAATTCGAGTATCAATTGATTTCAATCTTTTCATGACAGAATCTTTATAAAAGAGAGCGTCCAGTGAATTTCGCAGAGAGTTTTCGTTTGTCAAAGGCATAAAAAACTCAAAAATTATCAAATTATCATTACAGAAAATTGAATAGTCGGTGGCGGTACGGCTGTTTTTCATATCTGTCAGTCTACAGCAATTACATTTTCCTGAACAGAGGAGCTGCCGAAGCTGCTGTTTGATGTTCATGTTATAATATTAAGACAGGTGGATAAATGAATTTAATTAGCAGTAATGAAACTGATTTTGTTCCTGATCTTACAAAAGAGATTTGGGTAACTGGAACCGCCGGCAAAATCCGCCTCCTCCACTATAATAGCGAAGGAGCTGCTCAAATTCGGGAAAGCGATTCCATAATATTAATCGAACATATTTATAAACATTGGACTAAGGTACGGAATTAGCCAGATTATCCAGACAATAATACTGAACCTGTGAAATTTTGTAATCATTTTTTTATCTTTTCTGATTAATACGATAAGCGCCCAGAGTGCATGTACAAACATTAAAACGATTGCTATTACTCCGGAAATTCCATGAATATCAAACGACATTCCTTCAGAATAACTGAACATCATCCCTGTTCCCCAGGTATCACAAATTAAGCCTAGTATGAACAGAATTAAATGCCAGACCTTCAATCTTCCCTGAATACGCTCCGACCACACTCCTATTGAGTAAAAAATTAATGCGGCCCCCATTATTATACTTGCTCTTGGATCCATTCTTTCTCCTTCATATAACACGAATGTTTCTTACAGTCTGCAGCATATCTAAATTATAACAACGCTTACATACTGCTTCACCGTCATGGTATTCCTGAACGACCATGAACTCACTGCCGGCGGGCAACTGAAGGAGCTCCCCCCGCTCAAGTCTGGCCTGCAGTTTCCTTTTTTTAATCACTTTGCTAATCGGGTATTTTTTACCGGAAGCATAATCAATGTAAGCCTCATCAGCTTTCCTGCTCCCGAATGAAAGGATCTTCCATCGGATACCAACAGCTGTCCCGTCTTCAGAGAAGGCTTCATGGTGTAATAAATCCACCTCGAGCAGCATGCCTGGTACAATTTCAATGTCTCTCCAGTAAAGTCCCATGAGTTGATTATAACAGGAGAGACAGGTACTGCCAGTAAAATATTCAATTCTATTTACCAGCCATTGACAGAATTACAAACTGTTCATACATTTTATATACAAATGAAAAATACTATGCTTACAACCGGAAATCTGAAAAAGCTGATGAATGAGAGGATTCTTGTTCTCGATGGTGCAATGGGATCTACAATCCAGACCTACAAATTGGAGGAAAGAGATTTCAGAGGAGATCGTTTCTCTGATCATCCCAAGCCACTGCAGGGAAACAATGACATTCTATCCCTCACAAGACCTGATATAATTTCAGATATCCATGAGCGCTTTCTTGAAGCCGGAGCTGATTTTATTGAAACAAATACCTTCAATGCGAACTCTATATCTCAGTCCGATTATGGTACAGAATCACTAGTTCAAGAACTAAATAGAACTTCAGCAGAACTTGCCTGTCGGACCGCTGAAAAATTCTCTACTAAAGAAAAACCACGGTATGTGATTGGTATTCTCGGCCCAACAAACAAGACTCTTTCAATCTCCCCGGATGTTAACCGACCGGAATACCGGGATGTTTCCTTTGATGAGCTTAAAGATGTATACACCGAAGCGATTACCGGCCTGATTGAAGGCGGGGCAGATATTCTAATGGTGGAAACAATATTCGACACTCTGAACGCCAAAGCCGCAATATATGCGATCCTTGCCTTCAAGGAAGAAACAGGAATCGACATACCTGTGATGATCTCGGGAACCATTACCGATGCAAGCGGGCGAACCCTTTCGGGGCAGACAACCGAGGCCTTCTATCATTCAGTTGCCCACAGCGGGGCAGTATCGGTTGGATTGAACTGTTCCCTGGGTGCCGAGGCAATGGGCAGATACCTCAGAGAGCTGTCTGCCGCGGCGGAATGCGGCATCTCCACCCATCCGAATGCGGGCCTTCCGAATGAACTTGGAGAGTATGATGATAGCCCCGGATTTATGGCAGGGGTAATTGAAGGCTTCGCTGAAGAAAATCTTGTGAACATTGTAGGCGGCTGCTGCGGTTCAATGCCCGAGCATATTTCCGCAATTTCAGCGGCCGTGGCCGGTAAAAAGCCGAGAGAGATTCCGGCCCCCTTCGCACACTCATCATTCAGCGGACTTGAGCCCTGTCTCATAAAAAAGGATTCGCTCTTTGTTAATGTGGGAGAAAGGACGAATGTCACCGGCTCAGCCAGGTTTAAGAGGCTGATTCAGAACAGGGAATATGAGGAAGTCCTTGAAGTGGCAAGAGGGCAGGTTGAAAACGGTGCTCAGATTATCGATGTAAATATGGATGAGGCCATGCTCGACTCAGCATGGGAGATGGAAAATTTCCTCAAACTGCTGGCCGGTGAGCCGGACATCTCCAGGGTTCCGCTGATGATCGATTCGTCTAAATGGGAAGTCATTCTGGCTGGACTTAAATGTGTTCAGGGAAAATGCATAGTCAACTCCATAAGCCTGAAAGAAGGAGAAGAAAAATTCCTTCATCATGCGGGTGTGGCTCGTAAATTCGGGGCCGGCGTAATTGTAATGGCCTTTGATGAATATGGTCAGGCTGATAACTTTGAACGAAAGCTATCCATATGTGAGCGGACCTACAAGCTGCTGACCGAAAAGGCCGGATATCATCCTTCAGATATAATATTCGATCCCAATATTTTTTCAGTGGGCACAGGAATCGCTGAACATGCAAACTATGGAATTGATTTTATTTCTGCCGTAGCAGAGATAAAGAAGAGAATGCCCGGCACCCTGATTTCAGGCGGAGTCAGCAATATATCCTTTGCCTTCCGCGGGAATAACATAATTCGGGAAGCATTTCATTCAGCCTTTCTCTATCATGCAATTAAGGCCGGAATGGATATGGGAATCGTGAACCCGGGACAGTTAACGGTATATGATGATATAAAACCTGAACTTCTCAATGCAGTTGAAGATGTACTGCTTAACAGAAGAGATGACAGCGCAGAAAGACTGATTGAACTTGCCGGGAAACTAATTGAGACCGAAGAGGGAAAATCGGGGTCAGGCAGGGAAAAGAATGAAGAATGGCGTAAGGAACCGGTCGAGCAGCGGCTATCTCATGCCCTTGTCAAAGGACTCACAAAGTATATAAATGAAGATACCGAAGAATGCAGAACAGGCTCCCTGCGTGCTCTTGATGTAATTGAAGGACCTCTGATGAATGGGATGAACAGGGTCGGCGAACTATTCGGTTCGGGAAAGATGTTCCTGCCCCAGGTTGTAAAGAGCGCCAGAGTCATGAAGGCTGCAGTTGCCCACCTGCTGCCCTTCATTGAAGCGGAAAAGCAGGAAGGCGAATCCTCCAGCAACGGGAAGATTGTTATGGCCACAGTAAAAGGTGATGTTCACGATATCGGGAAAAATATTGCCGGTGTCGTTCTGCAGTGTAATAACTATGAAATCTTTGACATGGGAGTTATGGTGCCTGCAGAGGTTATTCTCGATAAAGCGGAAGAAATCGGTGCTGATATCATCGGTCTGTCAGGACTGATAACACCGAGTCTTGATGAGATGGTAAATGCAGCAGCTATGATGGAGAAACGAGGGATGACGACCCCACTCATGGTTGGAGGAGCCACAACCTCAATAATTCATACCGCTGTAAAGATTGATCCGGCCTATTCGGGACCGGTAGTATATGTGAAGGATGCATCCCTGGCGGTTACAGTTGCTGAAAAGCTCCTGAACCCGGAGAAAAAGGATCTTTACAGAACAGAGCTGGATAAGTTAATGGAAGAAACCAGAATCAAGAGAAGCAGCAAGCTTGAGAATGAAGTATATCTGCCTATAGAGGACGTCCGGAATGCTCGTTTTAAGCCTGAATCCTTTAAAACAACTTCACCTGCATTTCTCGGTCCGAAATATTACAGGGATAATGCGGTTAGTGAAGTTCGGAAATACATTGACTGGTCGTTCTTCTTCTTAGCCTGGGAAATAAAGGGCAGATACCCCGAGATTCTCAAGGATCCGGCTGCAGGGATGGAAGCAACGAAACTATTCAATGATGCAAATATGGTTCTGGATAAACTTGAAAACGAGGGGATGCTGACTCTTAATGCTGCTGCAGGATTCTGGCCCGCAGCACAGAGAGGAGATGAAATTGTTCTTTTCAAAGATGAAGATAGAACAGTTGATGCGGCCGTACTTCCCTGCCTGAGGCAGCAGAAGAAGAAAATTGAAACGCCGTATTATCTTGCATTATCTGATTACCTGCCCCCTGAGGATTCGGAAGTAAAAGACTATCTCGGGCTGTTCGCGGTAACCGGCGGACTGGGAACCGCAAAAGCTATTGAAAAGATTGCGGGCGACGATGACTATCTCAGCATTATGGTGAAAACCCTGGCGGACAGGCTTGCCGAAGCACTTGCTGAATATCTGCATCATATGGTAAGAACAGAGCTCTGGCCCTATGCCCCTGACGAGAATCTTTCTATCGATGAGATACTGAAAGGCAGATACCGAGGAATCCGGCCTGCACCGGGATATCCTGCCTGTCCGGATCACAGAGATAAGGAATTGATCTTCAATCTACTTGAGGTAGAAAAGAATACAGGCATCAGCCTTACCGACAGTTTTATGATGGTGCCGGAAGCATCGGTGTGCGGATTTTACTTTGCGAACCCGGAAAGTAAATACTTCAGCACGGGAAGAATTTCTGAGGATCAGATTAAAGATTATTCAGAACGAAAAGCACAACCGGTTAAAACAACTGAAAAATGGCTGAGCTCTGTGCTCTCATATAAATAACAAGGAATCCATAATGTCAGATAAGCATAAAGAAAACATGAAAATAAGTCAGACTGAACACAGAAAAAGGGTTAAGAATGCAGATATCGATCGGGGCGTAGTAATCGTAAATACCGGAGCCGGCAAGGGGAAATCCACTGCGGCATTCGGAACCGCATTTCGGGCTGCCGGATACGGGATGAAGGTTGGAGTGATTCAGTTTATCAAGGGAAAATGGAAAACCGGAGAAGAAAAGGCTTTCAAACAGTTTGATACAATAACCCACATTGTTTCAGGAGAAGGCTTCACATGGGATACTCAGAATAAGCAGAAAGATATCGAATCAGCAATGAAGGGTTGGGACATCGTTCGCAGGATGATAGAAGAAGCGCGAAATGACGAAAACTCATATCAGCTGCTTGTTCTAGACGAAATTAATATTGCAATGGACATTGGCTACATACCGACAGAGACCGTCGTTGAAGCCGTTAAAAATAAACCCGAACACCTCAGCATAATTTTAACAGGCCGAAATGTTCCAGCAGAAATAGTAGAAGCGGCAGATACGGTTACTGAGATGAAACCAATCAAACACGCCTTCGAGAAAGGGATTAAAGCAAGAAAAGGAATTGAGTTCTAAGAAATGAGACATCCCGACATCTATTAATTCAGGAAACAGTTCAAAAAGCCGGTTGAGAGCAACAGGCTGGAGATTCCAGAAAACCAGGAAGTTCCGTTATGTCCGATATTGAGGACAACTTTTGTTCCTCGTGTCTTCCGTTCTCATCCACAAGCAATACTTCTCCCCCCAT
>DMKD01000369.1 GCA_003454605.1 Spirochaeta sp.
CTTGAAAGAACTCTTTTCCTTACCCGAAAACATTGTCCCCCACTCCCTGATAGCTATCGGGCGGCCCGCTGAAATCAAAGCCCCTAATGATAACTATCGCGATGAGCGGGTTCATAAGGAGCGCTGGTAGACAGCTTTCTGCCGGACTTTGCATATTTCAGATAGGGTATGATGATATCGTTCTTCATGGTTTCTGTCCCGTCGTAGGTAATGGATAGGACCGGGACCCCTGTCAGTTTCTCAATCTCCTTATCCATTGCTTCAGTAACAAGCGACGGGCAGCAGAACGCCGGATTTGTCTGAATAAAGAGCGCAATATCCGGATGCTCTTTCATAATCCGGAAAATTTTAAGGATGTTCTCACTGCTCTCACCTTCCTGCTCAACCCTGATATTAAAACGGGCAAGTTCCGATTCCAGATCAGGATTTTTAGAGCTTATCGGTCGTCCAATATACTTACCAAGATAACGATAATACCGGCCTTCGAGGACTTCCATGGCCGCGAGTAAAGATTTTGTCAGAATCATTTCCGGAACCTTCAGATCTTTGAGCCATCTTTTAAAAACTGCACCGCTTATGATCTTTGCATACTCATTGTAGGGAGTAATTATCACCTCGCCACCCGCATCTTCGATATACTGTATCAAATTCTGATTCATTACATCATTATCGCGAACATAGAGATCTCCGAAGATTGCAACCTTGGGCCTGTCCGTCTTTATATATTCAATAGAATCCAACCTGCCGATCACAAGCTTTACCGCCTCGGTGTAAGTCATTTCTCCACTGAAAGCCTTCTCAAAAATATCCCGGCATTCAATGATTACCCTGTCGGTTTCACCCTTTACGACCTCGTAGGGCCTTATCATACAGCCGATTTTTCGTAGGTTGCCTCCGAACATATAAGCGAAATATGCCTTTATTGATACGATAGGGCTGATATCAACCATCGTTAATTTACCCGTATAAATTCCGGCGCCGGCCATATCTTCGTCTTCTTTCTCAATAAGGCTCTTTATGTAGGTGGGATACATCGTAATATTACAGGCCCAGCGCGAGCGTATCATCCAGAGCACTGTATCTTCCGGCTTCAAATTGAATTTTCTGATATATTCCACATACTCATGGGCAATCGCGTTTACAGGTATACACTGACCGGTATTCATTTTCATGCTCTCGGCTATCATCTCAGGCGACTCTTCCAGCACCCGGGCATCTATTCCTATGTTCCGTAGAATTGCAGCAACCAGGGGCAGGACAAAGGGATCCCAATTAGGCAGAAGAACGGTTTTACCTTCGAACGAGTCTTCCATTTCCGGCAAGACCGGCAGTTTCTTTTTTCGTCCGGCTTCTGCCGACGAGTTAAAATGATTTCTGAAGGCCCTGATCCCGGCCTCTATCCTGGTTTCATATCCGATACTTGAATCATGGTCATCGATCTGAAGTATCAGATAGGGTTTTTCATGCTGCTCCATTATCCTTTTAAAAAATTCAAGCGTAAAAGAGTCGGGAGCACATTTAAACGATGTCACGTACACCGGGTACAAACCCTCAGACCGCGTACAATAATCAGCCGCTTCAATAATCTCCGACGGATAGGCCCAGTGAAACTGATCAAGCAGACCGTCTACTGCGTCAGAGGGCTTCACTGCGGGTATCATATCCGAAAAGAATGTTTCAACCCCCAGAGACGCAAAGAAATCAGGAATATTCTTGTTCATCGAATCAAGCAGAACCGTGTAGGGGCGTCCTAGCAGCAGGATCCTGATATCTCCATTCCCCTGAGGCTTAAAGCAATTGCTAAGCGCCTGCTTTACTTCTCTGTAGTATTCAACTGCTTCATCAAAGGCCTGAGATATTTCAAGAAAACTGAATTGTCTGCTGCAGCATTGATTGAGGACCTTCATCAATTCGTACTTTGTTTTAAGCGGATTGGAGCGGTGATTGATAAGCGGCATCATACTCTTTATTTCTTTGCCCTTATGCCTTATTTTTGAAACGAGGGTCGAGCTGAACTGGGTATAGTAGCAGAACTTTCGAAGCCGTGATCCATCCTTCTCATCTTTTTTATCGCTGATATGTATCGGCAGGAATATAACATCCGCCTCAGCTGCGAGAGCATCAGCATGCCCGTAAAATGCTGTCATTGGTGAGCAGAACTCGGCACCGGCCAGCTTTTTACCGCGGCTGATTACATCCGGAACACTCTCACTCGTTACAGTCCTTATTCCCAGTGAATGAAAAAACTTCTGCCACAGCGGCGTCTCTTCAAATACCCGAAGCCCCGAAGGTATACCGACAACAGGAAGTTCCGTATTTTCAATCTGCTTCAGCTTCAGAGGAGCAAGCACGCTTTGGCGTATTTTCAGCAGAGACGGAACTTTATTATCATTAACATACTTCCGGGTATTATAGTCTCTGCCGCATAGAAAACCGTAGGCGACCTCTTCTCCCTTCACCTCTGCTACTCTGATTCTGCAGTGGTTGAGACAGAGGTCGCAAAGTTCAGTTCGGACTGCAATATTTTCCCTGCATATGTCAAGACCCCTGAATTCCGAGTTCCCCTCCTGTTCTTCCGCCGCAGTAATTGCAGCCCCAAGTGCTCCGGTCAGATGGCAGTATTTCGATACAAAAACAGGTTTATTCAGTTTCTGCTCGAAGGCGGCAACAAGAGCCTTGTTCTTTGCGGTTGCTCCCTGAAAGAATATCCGGTCTCCGATATTCCCCTCGCTAGCCACCTTATGCAGGTAATTTTCCCGCACCGAAAAAAGTACTGCGGCCAGAATCTCATTAACCTCATAGTTTTTATTGAGATAGTGGTTGATGTCTCTCTCCATAAAAACAGTACACCTGTCGCTGGCCAGAGGCGCCCTCGCCCCCTCCGCAAGAGAGGCATATTCAGACAGAGTAACGCCGAGTTTCAGGGCCTGTTCCTCAATAAAACTGCCTGTCCCGGCAGCACAGACCGTATTCATCTGCGAAAAAGTCACTACCCCCTTTCGCAATGTTGTAAACTTTGAGTCCTGACCGCCAATTTCAATAATAGTATCTATGTCGGGATCAAGCTCTACGGCTGCCCGGGCATGGGCTGATATTTCATCTAGAACGGTATCCGCGCCCAGCAGTGTTCCAATGAACTTCCGGCCCGAGCCTGTACTTCCGACTGATGTAAAATCAAAACTTATATTTTCACGCTCAAGCCAGGATGAGCAGACTTCGAATATCGCCTGCACAGCCTTGATCGGTCTGCCGGCGGTTCTTGTGTAAAAGCCCGCTATAGGCGATTTCGAGGAGTCGATAATTATAGCCTTTGTCGATGTTGAGCCGATATCAATTCCCATCGAAACATCAAAGGAATCACCGGCCGATAGATTCTGATATATATCGACCTCAACGGCAGACAAACCCGGCAATGAATATTCATAATGCTGAAGACCGTTAAAATCGGGGTAATCAGAGAGCTTCAATTCAAGGGGAGGATAAAAATAGTCCCTTTTCGAATTCTCACCCTCATGAATAGATTCGGAAGAGTAATCGATGTCCGACACAGGTTCCTGCATAAACAGCTGCACAGCCCCGACAGCCCCAATGAGATGGGAAAACTCATGAACCTCGATCTCATGACCCAGAATATTTTCCAGATGCCCTGCAACAGCCTTGTTTACGGCAACCCCGCCGGTGAAGATCATTGGACTGTAGTCAGTTTTATCGTCTATTAAAGTATCAGCAATGTTATTAGCAAGACCCAGACTGAGCCCGTCGCAAATTCCCTCCAGAGAATAACCTTCCTGCTGAGAGTGGATGATATCGGTCTTAGCGAAAACAGAACAGCGTGAGGCGATTTTCGGGACCTCCCCTTCATTGCTCAAAGCTTTATAACTCAAGTCGGCACTGCTCTCAAGATTCAGTCTCTTTGCCTGCTGATCCAGGAAGCCTCCGGTTCCGGCGGCGCAGGATGAATTGGACTTCATGTTGACGTAATTTCCGTCCCTGTCAAATTCAATCAGCGCGAATTTTTCACCGCCGACATTGAGAATGGATCTGAAATCCGCATAAAAGTATTTTACTCCCTGAATTATGGATACAACCGGGTCAAAGCTGAGCGCTCCGTCGATGACATCGGGAGTTGATGCGGTTTTAGCAACCCCTGCCACAGCCTCGAGATCAAGACCCAAAAGCATTTCTCTTAGGACCTTTGCGGGTTTTCCGTGATGGTATTCATACCGCTGTTCTGCAATCTTTCCTTCGAATGTCATGACGACAAGGGATACAGTCACGGATCCTGAATCTATACCTATAATTCTGTCTTTCATTTTTAAGTATTTTACCATCAATAGACAAAGTGCTCAAATTTATTTACATTGAAAATGTAAGTTCCCGCATGTTAATATTAACTGTNNGACATTTAACTTGACAGGTCGGGTTGAAAATGTAAGTTATGAATCTTAGGAAAGGAGCTAAAATGAAAATTATCATTGGAAATGATCATGGCGCTGTTGAATTGAAACAGCGGATCATCAAACACCTCGAATCGAAAGGATTTGAATGTGAAAATATCGGTGTAGATAGCGATGCTTCGGTTGATTACCCGGATATCGCAGAAAAAGCATGCAGACAATTCAATGACGGCGGCTATGACTACGGCATACTCTGCTGCGGTACCGGGATAGGTATTTCAATCTCAGCAAACAAGATTGACGGCATTAGATGCTCACTTCCCCAGGACTGTTTCGCTGCGCAGGCAACCCGCGCGCATAACAATCCCAACTTTATTGCCTTCGGCGGAAGGATTGAGTACAAGGACAAGGTTGAGGATATGCTCGATTCGTTCTTCGATACAGAGTTCGAAGGCGGCCGCCACCAGACTCGGGTCGATAAAATTATGGGGCTTGAAGGCTGAGGACTGAGGACTGAGACATATTCAATCAATACAATAACTGCTGCACCTTTAGAAGGAAGCAGCTTTTTTATTTAATAAACAGTAATTTTACTGCGATTCAGCCCAGCCGTTGAGCGCTTCCATGAGTGATTCATAGCGCACAGCACGGCCTTTGTAATGCTCCGCCTTTGCGGTGTCGGGGCTCGTCGGAGCATCCTTGTTAATCCACTTGTCAGCAGCCGTTTTCAGGTCGCCGAATACACCCGCCGCCTTTCCGGCGATAAGCGCTGAACCGAGGGGCGCGCCCTCCTGACGGTCAACCGGGATTACCGGTATCTGCAGGGCGTCGGCCTTAATCTGATTCCATACGGCGCTCTTTCCTCCGCCGCCGGTTATTCTGATTTCAACCGGTTTGAAGCCGTCGTACATGTCAATTAATGTCTGCTGGTAGATGCGGTATTCAAGGGCAACTCCCTCACATACCGCACGGAAGAGATGGCCGGCATTGTGGTTCCAGTTCAATCCTGCCCATGAACCCCGAAGATCGGGCTGTGCCGGAGAGTTGCGTCCGGCCAGATGCGGTACGAAGACGGGATCGTCTATGCGGGGATGGATTGCGGCTGCGAGTTCATTCAGTTTCGGGAAATCGAGCCCTCCGCCTCCGGAGGCCGCTGCATCCGGATTAAGCATCACACCGATTTCTTTTCTGAACCATTCGAGGTTCATCCCGCCGCCGTTGATGTATGCATAGGGGTGCCACAATCCTGGTACTGCAGACTGACCGCAGCCGAGAATGAGCTTTTTGTCGGCACGGAAATCGGCAGTTGTTGAAGCATAAACACTTGCAGTTCCTGCAACATCTACGCAGACCCCCTCAGAGGCTGCCCCGCAGGAGAGAAAGCTTGCCGCTGTGTCGCCGCAGCCGGCTGCTACCGGGGTACCGGCCTTGAGACCGGTTCGGGCCGCCATCTCGGGGATTACCGTCCCCATGATTTCATCGGGCCGCACGATGCGCGGTAGTTTACCCACATCAACACCGAAGCGTTTGCAGAGGTTCTCATCCCATTTAGAGTTGCGGTTGTCGGCGAATCCTGAAAAATGCAGGTAGGTTACATCGATATATGCCTCATCTCCCTTCAGGCCGCAGAGGCGCATAACAGCGTATCCGCCGGGCTGAACAAAGGCTCTGATTTTATCATAGGTTTCGGGGCGTTCTTTCTTCCACCAGATCTTCTTGGGTCCATGGTTGAAGCTTGGTGCACAGCCCGATTTATTCAGGATGTCTTCTGCAGCCTCGGTTTGAAGCTGTTTAATATAGGGAGCACAGCGGGTATCAAGCCAGGAATCATAGGGGGTGACATTCATGCCGTCTTCGCCGACACCGATCACACCAGCCATCTGGCCGTCTATAGCGATACATGCAACCTCAGCAGGGTTTGTACCGGTTGCCTCGATCAGCTCCTTAATGGTCTTGCACGCCGCATCAAGCTGTTCTTCCGGATTCTCCTCTACGATGCCGGGTTCAGGCTGAATCAGGTTTGACTTCTGAAACGCTTCGCCGAGGGTAGTGCCGTCCTCACTGAAAAGTGCGGCCTTTGTTCCCTGGGTTCCGATATCTATCCCGATAAGCTTTGATGCCATGTCACACTCCTANNCTCCTAAATGCAATATAGAGTATTATACAACTGATTATTATTGTTTTGCAAGCAGTTCTTATTGTTTGTTAGCGTTTTTTATTGCTTTATCTGCGGTAGTGACTGAAAGCATCTGCTATGCTATTATACGCAAACAAATTAATGATATTCAAATACTAGAGGTCAAGATAATAATGAGTATAAAAAAATCCGATAAAGGCTGTTTTGTTGTCGAGGGTGAAAAATTCCTTGCGGAAGGTGAACAGATTTCAGGTAAAACACCCAATGCAGACGAACTTAAAAAAAATACAATCGCATATAATATTCTAAAAGAACATAATACATCAGGATCAATCGAAAAACTTAATATAAAGTTCGACGCGCTTGCGTCCCATGATATTACCTATGTAGGCATTATCCAGACGGCAAAGGCTAGCGGTTTGGAAAACTTTCCAATTCCGTATATTCTGACAAACTGCCACAACTCACTAGCGGCTGTAGGCGGAACAATCAATGAAGACGATCATGCCTTCGGGCTTTCTGCTGCAGTTAAATACGGAGGCATATACGTACCGCCGCACCAGGCCGTTATCCATCAGTACATGAGAGAAATGTGGGCCGGCGGGGGACGCATGATCCTCGGGTCGGACAGTCACACCCGCTACGGCGCATTGGGGACTATGGCCGTGGGCGAAGGCGGACCGGAGCTTGTCAAACAGCTTCTGGGCAGAACCTGGGATATCAACTATCCGGATGTAATTGCCGTCCATCTTACCGGAGCGCCGCGAAAGGGTGTAGGACCGCAGGATGTAGCCCTGGCCATAATCGGAGAGGTCTTCGACAGCGGCTTCGTAAAGAATAAGGTTATGGAATTCATCGGCCCCGGCATCGCCAACCTGTCGGTAGAATACCGAAACGGCATAGATGTAATGACGACCGAAACGACCTGTCTCAGTTCAATCTGGAAAACAGACGACAGGGTTCGCGACTACCTCAAAGAGCACGGCAGAGAAGATGCTTATGCTGAACTTGCCCCCGGGGCAGTGACTTACTACGACGGACTGCTCGAAGTCGATCTTTCAAAAGTGGAGCCGATGATTGCCCTGCCGTTTCATCCGAGTAATGTCTACACGATTAAGAATTTCATAGAAAACGCAAACGAAATACTGAAAAAAATAGATTCTGAAACGAAGGAGCAGTTCGGGGATCCCAAGCTTGATACCGGCCTTCCTTCAAAGGCTGAAAACGGCCGGGTAAAAGTCAGTCAGGGTGTTATTGCGGGCTGTGCCGGCGGTTCCTTCGAAAACCTCAGTGAGGCGGCCGACATTCTCAAAGGCAAATCAGTAGGAAATGATCATTTCGGATTAAGCGTATATCCTGCAAGTCAGCCGATATATCTTGAGGCTATGAAAAGCGGTGTGGCACAGAATCTGATGTCGGCCGGGGTCCTGCTGCGATCGGCCTTCTGCGGTCCGTGCTTCGGCGCCGGAGATGTTCCGGCTAATAAAGATTTCAGCATCAGACATACAACAAGAAACTTCCCGAGTCGCGAAGGCTCAAAACCGGGCGAAGGCCAGATAGCCTCTGTTGCCCTGATGGATGCACGCTCTATTGCAGCAACTTCAGCCAACAAGGGTGAACTTATTCCAGCCACCGAGATTGACTACCAAGTCAGTAATATCGCCTATCATTTTAGCGGCGAGATTTATGAAAACAGAGTAAAGAGCAAGGCTCTTACCCCTACATCCGACGAAGAACTCGTATTCGGTCCGAATATTAAGGACTGGCCTCAGATGATACCCCTGACCGAAAATCTTCTGCTTCAGT
>DMKD01000025.1 GCA_003454605.1 Spirochaeta sp.
CTTTTCACGAGCCCATGGAGTATATATGCCCTGGATAACACGACCGATGAGACATGCAAATGGGGAGATGTTTACTACACCTGAGTAGCCTTCTTCCATTGCAGTTGCAGCAGATCCTGATGAAACTGCAATTTCAGAGTTGAGCTCGAGGTTTACAAATTCCTCTTCAACAGTCTTCATGATCTTTGTCATGTCATGCGGAGCTGAAGGGACAAGGTTGTTAACGTTGAGCGCATGAAGAGCCCTATGTTCCATAGTCGACTTCCATTTCTTTTCAATCTGATATTTCAACCATTCTCTGAATTCCTTTGTAAAAGGTCTGAGCAGAAACGGTTTCATTTTAATTCTCTTTTTAACATCATAGTCCCGAACAAAGTCGGTGTAGTGAATCCATTCAGCTATACTTGATACCTTCGCAATGATTCCCTTTCCGGCGAAGTTCTCAATGAGTTCATCAACTGCAAAGTCATCACGTCTTACGAAAATCTCGCCTACGACAAGAACCTTAGGACATTCAAGCGGGTTCTTCTTCAGCGGAATCTCTGTCATCTCCTGCCCCATGATTTTAAGTGCAGGGTAAAGTGAATCAAGATCGTCTGCAACTGCGCCTACAACCTTCTTCCATGATTTCTTGTATTCAACCATAGCTGTTGCAGGTTCATTGGCACATGCCCGCAGAGTGGTCTGAACATCTTTCAGGTAGTCACCGGCTGTAACGGCTTTCCATACATACTGGCTGAACCCGGGTCCTAATTCATTGTATGAGTTATCTGCACTCAGGGTGAAAACTACAACATTATCAATCTTCAAATCTTTGAAGAGGTTTTCATAGAAAACGTAGTACTGACCGGTTCTACAGGGACCTGTTGTAATCGGAACAAACAATGCATATATTTTATCTTTTCTGAAGTTGGGGTCAGCCATGAACTTCAGCGCTCCGCCGAGAACAAGCTGAGCGGGTACACATTCCTTACCCGAGCAGTAGTTACGTGCATATTCAAGTGTTTTTGAATCTGCTACCGGCATTGCTCTTGAATTGAATCCCTGTGCCGTCAGTACCGTTGCGATTAGCTCAGAGGTTATCTCACCCATATTGGAAATAATCATCTCAACATTTTCATTGTTCTGTATCGGCATCTTCTCACCGTTGTGAATATTTTCAATATACAGGTCGTTGTCATGTCTGAATCGAAGTCCATTGTCGTAGCGTTCCTGCTCAACATCGTCAACCTTTGATCTGTAACCGTCAATGATATCGAGGAATGCTTCAACACGGGTGTCGATACCTGCATCAGCAGAATGTGAGTCGAGCTCTAAGACGAGGAATGGTTTTCTTCCCATGGTCCATTTGAGGTAATGAAGCATGAAGGAGTCCGGAGCACAAGAGAAGTTGGTAATCCATGCTGCATAGATGTTGTCTTCGTTCTTGATGAGACGTGCCGACTTCATGTCCTGCTGACCGTAGTACCAGTACATGTTGTCGTATATTTCTTCATTCTCGTACGGAAGAATATCGTAAGGAATTATTGAGAAGTTTTTCGATGTAAATTTCTTCGGTATTCCCATATTAGCTTCACGGGTGAATGCATTATATGGCCGGCCTAAGAGCGCAATTACCGGTTTATCGCTGTTTCGTGCAAACTCAAGTGCTTCGAGCCCGAGTTCCTTTAGTTTCAGCAGGAATTCTTCCTGTTTCTCTACCGCGAGATCAAAAGCCTTCTTGATTTCATCTTCAGATATATCAAGCTGCTTGCCTAATTTCTGGAAAAGCTCAAGCGCCTTATCCCGTCCGAATTTGAAAGATACAACGAGTTCAAGAATCTTCTTATCAGCTACGTCAGGGAAGGCTTTTTTGATATAATAGGGAAGTCCCTGAGTGATGGGGCAGAAGTTTGCGTGTACATCGGTTTCATAGCTGGGCATATCTCTGAAGTGCGGCAGAAAGATGTAGTCGCATCCCTTGTCGATTATATCCTGAACAGCTCCATGTGCAATTTCTGCCGGAAAGCAGTATGCACTTTCGGCTTTCGCAACGCCCTCGTGTGCGATTTTATCCGACATAACGGTTTTTATTCCGAGTGAATGGAAGAACCATGAGTACAGCGGATAGAGAGTATGAACCGAAAAAGCCCGGGGAATACCTACCGTGTAGTCTCTCTTCTGCACGAATGTTGAAGGATCAGCTGCGCATTCATCGAAAAGAAGATCTGATCTTCTCTGTACGAAATCTACAGTCTGCTTACTTGCCTCGATCTTTTTACGGCTGTTTGTGTATTTTGAACAGCGTCCGCCGAACATATATTTATGTCCGTTAACCTGAAGCACCTGTATCGGACAGTCGTTATCACAAGCCTTGCATCTGAATTGCTTTTCGTAGATTATCTCGGTTTCAAGGATTGAGTCGAGGTCGTAGTTTGTTTTTTCAAGCAGGCCGTCGGCTTCTTTCTGTTTTGCAAGCAGCCCCACACCGAAACAACCCATGAGCTCGGGAGAAGGCGGAACAAGGATCTCCTTGCCTACCATCATGGCAAATGCCAGCGGTATCGCTTTATTTTTTGCAACTCCGCCCTGAAGGAAGATCTTGTTTCCAATTGTTCTGTTTCCAACAACACGGTTAAGGTAGTTAGAAACAATGGAAGTAACAATACCTGCTGTAATATCTTCACGATCCGCACCCTGCTGGATTGCTTTTCTAATGTCGGAATTGATAAATGCAGAACAATGTTCGCCGAACTTAAGAGGTCGTTTAGCTTGAATTGCAATATCACCGATATCAGCAGCATTTCTTATATTGAGATCGCCTGATGCTGATTCTTCGAGAAATGAACCGGTACCTGCTGAACAGGCTTCGTTCATTGCATAATCGATTGGCACCTTGTGATTGAGCAGTACATACTTTGCATCCTGGCCGCCTATCTCGAATATTGTATCTACATCATCACTGAAGAAGGTTGTACCGTAGGCGTGTGCAATAATTTCGTTGTATACACCTGATGTTTCAAGAAAAACACCGAGGATTTCACGTGAAGAACCGGTAGATGAGGCAAGGCTGATTTTTATCTTCTCATCGCCAATGTCTTCTTTTATCTTTTTCTTTAATTCAACAATACAACCCTTAAGTGCTTTGACTGGATCTCCGTGAGTTCTTCCGTAATGCTGGGCAACAATCTGATCTGTTTCAATATCAATGAGACAGGCCTTTGTTGTCGTCGAACCTCCGTCCACACCGAGAACATATTCTTTGCCGGCTTCAACCTTTCCGACTTCTGATTCGAAGTAGGTAACCTTGTCCATTGCGCTTGACAGTTTCTCGTAGCGCGGAAATTTTATTTCATTATTCTTAAGGAGCTTTTTAATGCCGGGCATTTTGCTTCCGTTTGCATCAGCAAGGAAGGCTGCTCCGAACGCTTCAAAATACGAGGCTTCTTCAGGGACTATAAAGTCTATTTCCGGAGCTTTTTCTCTAATGAAGCGAACAATGTGCTGGTTAAGAGTGATTCCTCCGGCAAGAAGAACCTTTCCGCTCTTGATTCTTGCGCGATTAAGAAAATCTATAACCTTTGTGGCCATCACATCACTCAGCGAAAGAACGATGTCGTCTTTTGTTGCTTCACGTTTGTTCAGTCGATGGGTACAATCGGATTTCATGAAAACCGAACAACGGGATGACAGCGGCATGACATTTGCATTCGAGTCAATTTTTGCAACATCTTCAAGAACCATGTTCATCCTACCAAGTTGCTGTTTGAAAAATTCTCCTGTCCCGGATGCACATTTCGATCCTGTAAAGTTGTTGATGATTTTGTTGTTCTCATCAATCGTGTATACGGTTAGGTCTTCACCGCCCATGCTGACAACAGCACTGACGTTATGATTCATCTGATTAAGTGCGCTTTCAATACAAACAGTTTCAATTGTACTGTTGATATTGAAAAGGTAACGGCCTTCGGTACCTGTAACGATGGCTGTGGCGTTGGAAGAGATCTCTCTTCCTTCCAAAGATTTCTTCAATGTTGAAACAACGTTTCCGTCGTGTGGGAGAACACTGCTCCAGGAAACCTTTCCGTCTTCAAGCATGACAAGTTTCAGGCTTGATGATCCAATGTTGATTCCTATATTTTGCATTTAAACATCCTTATATATGAATAAGTTAATATTACTGTCGAAATAAAAACAGGCAAAAGCCTAATTGTGGAGGTAATCTACCATTAATGGCTGTTTATGTCAGTATATCAGTCTGTAACAGGGGCTATTTTCGGTCAATTGTGCCGAATTAGAGTGGATTTGAAGCCTATTTTGCCCAAAAGATCCTGGAGCCTTTCTACGTCCTCTCTTTTTACTTCCGGCACAATTATTCTGAGCATTCCGGATGATGCGATCTCAATTTCTGCGGATATATCAGCGTTTTTTACCTTCTGAAGACAGCTCTGCGCGTTATCAGGACTTGAGAATGAAGCAATCTGTATTTTATAGCTTTCTGGGATGCCTTCGGGGTGAACAGACTCTGAGTTGATGAGTGCCGATTCGGAGAAACCATCGGGAAGTGAGACAATATCGAGCTCAACAAGGGTAACTCCACTGATTGTCATATCGATGATCTCGGCTGCAGCACGTGAAAGATCTATTACCCGCCCCTCTACAAAGGGACCCCGGTCGTTTATTCGCACAAGGACGCTTTTATTGTTTTTCAGATTAGTTACTTTGACTACAGTATCAAAAGGAAGAGTCTTATGAGCCGCCGTCATCTTGTTGGTGTCGAAAACTTCACCGTTGGCGGTTTTCCGTCCCTGAAATTTCCCGCCGTACCACGAAGCCATTCCTGATTCGAAGGCGAAGAGGGGGTAGTTTATAGTAAGAATAAAAATAGAGACAAGAATAAGTTTAATATTTCTTTTCACATGGATATTATCGGATTTATAGTCTGTGGTCTTGATTCGAAG
>DMKD01000425.1 GCA_003454605.1 Spirochaeta sp.
CATGAACTCGTCACTAGTCCCTTCATACCATTTAAGGGAGACCGAGGGTTTTGTCAGTTTCATGTCGCCTGTAGCTTCAAGCACTAAGTGGGTTAATTCATTTACAGCATCCGAACCGTCGGCAAGTTGTCCGCCGATTGCAAGATTTTCCGCCAAATGGTATCCGGGAAAGTATTCACTATCGGGCCAGGAACGAAGTTTGTTGAGCTCATTTGCCTTTATGAAAAACGACTCAACAAGCTCCAGGGCCTGTTCGTTTGTGATTATGCCTTTATCAATGTCATTTTTATAGTAGGGGTAGAGGTACTGATCAAAGCGGCCGAGTGAAATTGCATGGCCGTTTGTTTCAATATGCAGGATCAGCTGAATAAACCAGATAGTCTGAACGGCCTGCCAGAATGATTCTGCAGGTTTCGCCGGTATCCTTCTGCAGTTTGCGGCCATTGTAAGCATTTCACCCTTGCGGACGGTATCACCGCATTTTTCGGCTTCTGTTTCAAGAAGATCAGCAAAACGGGATGCAAAATTAATCACGGCATTATTAGCGGTTACAACAGCCTGCAGAAACCAGTACTGATTTATTGTACCGGGTTCAGTCAGATCAAGATTCTGGATGCGCTGTTCAGCCTTTGCTATCAGATATTCAAGCCCGTGTGTAAGAACCATTTCATGGTCAGGCAGTAGATTCCCGAGTCCGGAGGCTGCGCACCATCCGTCGTCAATGGCATTAATTTCCCAGGCGGATCGGGCGTTCTCCGGCAGATTTTCCCAAACATTTTTAAACTGGCATTTGTCCTTCCAGTATTCGATTGTTTCAAGTACTTTGTTTTTGCTGTTTTCGGTGTACTTGAACTGGTCACAGGGGCGTTCGTTGAAATGGTAGGGATTGCCTTCGAACTCATCTATTATCCATTGAACTGAGTATTCCGGAAATACAGGCGCTCCCCGGACGGATGAAGCCTGGTTGCCGACAATGAGCTCGCCGTCTCTGATATAGATGGACATTTTATCCAGTACTTCATAGAAAGCCTGTGCTCTGCGTTTGATAATCGGCCCGCCTTCGCTTTTTTTCATTGCTTCTGTAAATATCATTGCCCGTTCAGGGCAAATCGCGGGAATATCTGTAAAGAGTCCTTCTCTTAATTTTTGGATTCGCGTATTCATATCTTTCTCCTTCTGAAAACTCCCTGCCGCGAAGGCAGGTTAATTGGGTGAAGTTTGTAAACGCAGCTTATAAACTTCAATATGTTTAAATTACAAGGCTGTAATTTAAACGTCCCTCCTTCTGAAAACGGTTTCATTTTCCCTTACAGCATATCACAGATATCCCGAATTCGTAAATAAAAATGTTTACTATACGCAGTGAATCTGTGTATCCATGGCTTCAAGTTCGCTGCGATAGGCATCGGGGATGCCGTTGTCTGTGATGATATGGGTGAATCCGGTTGTTTCAGCAAAAAAACAGGAGTTTACTTCATCGAATTTTGATGAATCTATAAGCAGGAATGATTCCGCCGTCTGTTTCACAGCAGCCATCTTCGTCTGACATTCGTTATCGTTAGAACAGGTCACACCTAATTTAGAGTGAAAGCCGCCTGCTGAAATAAAAGCCTTTTTAGTACGGTTACTCTGCAGCATGGGAGATATCCCTTTATGTTCAAGGATCATTGTCTCCCGGTTATAGGTTCCTCCCAGCAGGATCACTGTAATATTGGGATGATCGGCGATAGCAAGAAAAATATTGATTGTATAGCAGATAACCGTCAGATTTAGATTATCCGGGAGTCTCCTTGCCAGTGATTCTGTAGTTGATCCGGCGTCAATAAAAATGATATCATTGTCCTCGATATAGGACAGGGCGTGATGAGCAATAAGCTTTTTATTGTCTTTATTCTGCCCTTCGGCAACTGTCAGCATGTAATCTGACAATCCGCCTGCATTTTCAGCGGCATTATAAATTACGGCACCATGCAGTACTTTGATAAAACCTTTTTTTTCGAGGATTTCTATGTCGCGTCTGGTGGTCATCGGAGAAACGCCGATGCGGTTGGATATATCTGATATCTTCATTGAATGTTCAACTTTCAGCATGCTTTTTAATACTTCAAGCCGATTTTGCTTATTGCCCATGTTAGAATTATAATATGGTAAAAATAAATTGTATATAAGAAAGTTGATACTATATTGACAAAAAACCATAAAAATAGGTAGAAATATACCATAGTTATGATAATATTAAATCATCAGGAGTTATAAATGAAGAATGGTACAAAAGGCAGCTATAAGCAGCTCATAGTAGATACAGGAATCGAAATGGTAGAAAAGGGGATCACAGTCGGCACCTGGGGAAACATCAGTGCGCGTGATCCGGAAACAAATCTTGTGTACATCAGCCCGAGCGGAATGGATTATTCAAAAATTCAGCCGCAGCATGTTGTTGTTATGGACACAGAGTTGAACATTATCGATGGTGAAGCTGAGCCCTCAATTGAAAAACATATGCATGTTGCCGTGTTTAATGCACGCAAGGATGTTAATGCAGTTATTCACACCCATCCGATTTACTCAACGGCATTCGGTGTTGCCGAGCAGAATTTAGTAGGCGTAAGCGAAGACTTTATTCAGATAGTAGGCGACGAAATAAAGGTTGCAAGCCCTTACGAGCTGCCCGGAACTGAAGCTCTGGGTACGGTCGCAGTCGCAGGACTTGGAACGAACAATGCGGTTCTTCTTCCCGGACATGGTGCTCTGGTTGTAGGCGGAGATATGAAGATGGCGCTTAAAGTGAGCATGGTTCTGGAAAAGAACGCGCAGATCTATCTTTATGCAAAGCTCCTCGGCGGAAGCGGTCACATCCGGAAGTTCGAACAGAGCGAGGTTGATGCCATGCAGAATTTTGCTAAAAATCATTATGGTCAGAAGAATAAAGATCTTTATAGCTAAATCTTAAAAAATCCCGCTTGACATAAACTCCGGCGGGGTTTTTAATATTTGGTATTGAAATCGTTTTCAACACAGGGGGCACGGTTTGTCAAAGTATACGATAAATGAAATAGCAAAGCTCTGCGGGACATCGCCCGCTACTGTTTCAAGAGTTTTGAATAATCCCGATATTGTCGCTGCGCCTTTACGTGAGAAGATTGAAAACACCATGCAGGAGGTAGGCTACAAGCCTAATCCCTTTGCCTCCAGACTCAGTTCGAAATCACGCTGGGGTTTGGCCCTCTTTGTCTTCGATATCCTGAATCCGTTTTTCGCGATGATTGTAAGAAGGATCAGTCATCTCGCAATGGAGCAGGGTATTCCGCTTACTGTTTGTGATACTGAGAATAACGAAGAAAAAGAACGTATATATCTTGATTATCTTCTGGATAACAAGATTGGAGGTATTATTTTCGCCGAGGGTATCTCAATGGCTACCATAGAGAGGGCTCGGAAATATACCGATACAGTTCTGATTGACCGACACAGTGAGGAGGGAGTTGTTTCAGAAGTCAGCAGCGATAACTACAGCGGGGCCCGGCAGGCGGTGGAGTATCTGCTGCAGCTTAACCACCGTCGAATCGGTTTTATCAGCGGTCCCGAAAAATGGCCGTCTGCTGAGGAGAGACTTCGCGGATACAAAGATGCTCTTGAACTGAATGATATTAAGTTTAATCCCGCATTGGTCAGCCAGGGTGATTTGAGATTTGAATCAGGAATTTCTGCACTCGAATACTTTCTTACCCTGCCCGAATGGCCGACGGCTATATTCAGCGCAAATGATCAGATGGCTCTTGGAGCAATGAATAAAGCGCAATTGCTGAACATCTCGGTGCCGGATGACATATCTATGATAGGTTTCGATAACATACCATATTACACCCTCTACAACACAAAACTGACAACAGTAGAACAGAATATACCGGCACTCTGTCAGAGCGCATTTAATATAATGATGAGAAAATTAGAGGGAGATAACACAGAAACAAAAGAAAAGCGGATAATTATACCGACACAGCTGAAAATTGGAGAAACATGCCGTAAATTGATAGGCTGACTCCAGAAGACTTACAGGCCGCTATCTAAATATTTTGATTAAAGGTGGAGATGATGAAGACAGCAGAAAGCAAACTGCCCTCAGGCTTTATGGGGAGGATCGCATTTGTAGATTTAGGCACTCGAATCTGCAAATTTGAATCACTCGATCCGGATATAGCGGTGAGATATTTTGGAGGAAGGGGGTTGGGCACGGCTCTTTTATACCGGCATTTTGCATCCCTCTCCGGTAAGTACAAAGAGCCGTTTCGCGAGATTGAAAGTTTTTCATCCGATAACCCGGTGATTATCACAACCTCTCCTGCAACCGGGACAAAAATGCCGGGCTCGGGAAGATTTCATATGAATTTCAAGTCCCCTCTTACAGGCGGTATCGGCAGCAGTAACTCCGGCGGTTTCTGGGGTGTTTCAATGAAAAAAACCGGAATTGATGTTCTCTACATAACCGGAAAATCTGAAACACCAGTATATCTCATCGTAGAAAAGGATAAAATCAGCTTCAAAGATGCATCCGCTTATGAGGACGCGACTACGGACGACAGTAGTGATAGAATCGCCTCCGAACTTCCAAAGGGGGGCCGTGTAATGTCGATCGGAGCGGCCGGAAAGAATCTGAACCGTTATGCCGCTGTATTAAATGAGAAAGGCCGAGCGTTCGGTCGATGCGGCGGCGGAGCAGTCTGGGGTTCTAAGAATCTTTATGCAATTGCGGTTGTCCCTGATGCTGATACTGAAATTATAGTCGCTGATCCTGATATGCTGAGTATCAAAAACAGTAAGAGCGCTGCCTTTAAGGCTAAGATGATGCTTGATGTGGGAAAATTAACAAGAAAAGAGGTTGATTACGGAATTCTCTCATCTCTGGGCTCTCTCGGCCTGATGGGAATGGTGCATAACCATGGACAGCTTCCGCATAATAATATGCGTGACACCTCGCATGATGACCGTGATATAGACCGAATCAGCGGCGAAGCACTCAGATATTACGATGAGGTAAAGAAGAAGGGAGAGTTCGGCATAAAAGCCAAGAAAGGAACATGCTTCAACTGCCCTGTAGCCTGTAAACGCCATATAACCATCTATGATGAGAATGGAGAGGAGTTCGATACCGGTGAAGGACCCGAGTTTGAATCGGTAACCCTGCTTGGTGCAAACCTTTCAATATATGATCTGCCGCTCATAGCGCGTGCAAACAACGCTGCCAACCGTATGGGCATGGACACTATCAGTCTCGGGGGTACTATTTCAGCCTTTGTAGATCTCTATGAAATATGTAAGGCAAAAGACAGCCTGACAGAGCTTGAAACGCAGTTTATGAAGGACGTTCAGCCCTTCGTTGAAGAAGTCGGCGAGCCGGTTTTCGGGAATAAAGACATCCTGCTGCCGGTTATTGATTTAATTGCAAAGAGACAGGGTGTCGGTGAGTATCTTGCCGAAGGTTCATACCGCTTCGGCGAACGCTACGGGCATACCGAATTGTCAATGACGGTTAAAAAGCAGGAGCTGCCTGCCTATGATCCGCGTACCTCCTTCAGTCAGGCACTCAGCTACGAGATGTCCAATCGCGGCGGCTGCCACCTGGAAGGCGGCTATATGGCTGCCCAGGCATATGCCGCCGGTTACGGCGAATGGGACGGCGGGCGAACCGAAGGGACACCGCTTGTTCTAAGGAATGCCGCCTTCAGAAACACCGTTTTTGATACCATCGGCTCCTGCGTTTACACATCGTTCTCAATACCGATGGATGATTACGCAAAACTGCTGAATGCCGTTACAGGTATG
>DMKD01000164.1 GCA_003454605.1 Spirochaeta sp.
ATATTGCAACTCCTTGACAAAGCTTGTAAAGCAGTTTAAATTATACTTAAGAGGTTTAAGTATTGATAAAGAAAAACGCTGAATTCGGTAACAAGCTCAGGCTTGTTAGAGAACGTAAGAACATGACCCTCAAAGATGTGGCTGCTAAAGCCGGCGTAAGCGAGAGCCTGATTAGTCAGATTGAGCGTAACAGGGTGTCTCCATCTATTGATACCCTGATAGCCATTGCGAACACACTCAACATCGACCTTGAGTACCTTTTCAAGGATCTTAAAAACGATAAAACCGTTTCGATAGTTAAACCTGCCGATCGCAACAGACTTCTCCAGAACGGTGTTGACTATCAGCAGCTTTCATTCATCCCTGAAACAGACATAAACCCGTCCGTTGAAGCATTCTATATCGATATACCGCCGGGAAAAGAAAAGGGAGATCTCGAGTTCGGACATCCCGGACGTGAGCTGGGTACAATCATCGAGGGAGAAGGAGAACTGCTATATGGAGCATCGACCTACATGCTTGAAGCCGGCGATACAGTTTCATTCTCTTCCGACATTCCGCACAGCATAAAAAACACTGGAAATACAGTATTGAAAGCCGTGTGGATAATCACACCAGGCCGGATATTCATAAAAGACTGATAGGAGTATAATATGGGAAAAACAACAGCGCAAAAGATTTTTGACACCCATAGAATCGACAGACCGTCCGAGGGTATAGAGGTGATCAACCTTGATGCGGTTTTCTGTCATGAAATTACAACCCCGACCGCCATTGTCGACCTCATGGAACGCGGGAAAGACAGAGTCTTTGATCCGACAAAGATCAAAGCCGTCATAGACCATGTAACACCTGCAAAAGACTCACTGACTGCCATGCAGGGAAAGGTGCTTCGTGAATGGGCCGGCCGGCAGAATATCAAAGACTTCTTTGATGTTGGCCGCAACGGTGTATGCCATGCAATCTTTCCTGAAAAGGGATTTGCACGACCTGGGTACACGATCATCATGGGAGACTCTCATACCTGTACCCACGGCGCCTTCGGAGCCTTCGCCGCCGGTGTCGGAACTACCGACCTTGAAGTAGGAATTCTTAAAGGAATTTGTGCCTTCCTCTCACCTGAAACTATTCGAATAAAGCTCACCGGGAAAATACCAGCTGGAATTTATCCTAAGGACATTATCCTTCACATCATCGGTTCTATCGGCGTCAACGGCGCAACTAACCATGTAATTGAATTCACCGGTCCTGTTATTGATGAAATGTCGATGGAAGGAAGAATGACAGTCTGTAATATGGCCATCGAAGCGGGTGCGACATGCGGAATATGTTACCCGGATATGACAACGGTCGATTATCTGTGGCCTTTCATCAGCGATGACTTTTCCTCAAAGGATGAAGCCCTCAACGAATACAGAAAGTTTGTACCCGATGAGGATGCAGTATACGCCAAAGATCTTGATATGGATATCAGTGAACTCAAACCTCTTGTAACCTACGGCTATAAACCCGATCTTGTGAAGCCTGCCGCTGAACTGAGCGGAGAGAAGGTTGATCAGGTATATATCGGATCATGCACAAACGGTAGAATCGAAGATCTGCGAGAAGCTGCTGCAGTTCTCAAAGATAAAAAGATTGCCGACTCGGTACGGGTTGTAGTTTCCCCCGCCACCCCTGATATTTACAAACAGGCTCTGAAAGAAGGTCTTGTAGAAATCTTCATGGAATCGGGCTGCTGTCTCACAAACCCGACCTGCGGAGCCTGCCTCGGAATGAGCAACGGCGTTCTTGCGGAAGGTGAGGTATGTGTTTCAACAACCAACCGTAACTTTAACGGAAGAATGGGTAAAGGCGGCATGGTCCACCTTGCAAGCCCCGCTACAGCAGCAGCAAGCGCTTTAACCGGCACCATTACAACCGCAGATCAGCTATAAAAGGAGTAAAGATGAAGAATTTTTCAGGAAAGACATTGTTCCTTGACAGAAGCGATATAAATACAGATGAGATAATACCTGCAAAATATCTTACCGAGATCACAAAAAAAGCAATGGGACCTCATCTGCTTGAAGATCTTAAGATGGACGGTTTTGATCCGGAAAAGGATCTTGAGGGCATAAGCGTAATCATAACCAAAGAGAATTTCGGCTGCGGGTCTTCACGTGAACATGCTCCATGGGCATTAGAGGTGAACGATATCAACCTTGTAATCGCTCCTAATTTTGCCCGAATTTTCAGGCAGAATATGTTCAACTGCGGAATGATGGCTGTTGAGATTGAAGAAAGTAAAGTAAACGAAATTTTCAGTAAATTTGCGAATAAAGAAACTTCTATAACCACCGATTTTGATGCAAAAACTTTCAGCATCAATGCTGAAGATCTTAGTCTAAAACTTGATTTTATTATTTCCGGATTTGACGAAGCACTTGTAAAAGCAGGCGGATGGGTCGAATATGCCGATGGGAATTATTAAGAAACAAAGTTTTTTAGTAATTCCCATCTGCGGGCAAAAAAAAGATTCAGAACAAAATCTGAATCTTTTTTATTTATACCAGTTTGACCTACATCATGAAACCTAGGAGTTCCTTGACAGCGGGTTCTTTTTCTTTCACTCCGGTTTTCCTTACAGCCTTTCGAATAATGGTTTCCCATTGCTTCTCATCCATATCCGTCATTATTTCTTCAAGAAGATCAGGAATACGTTCATCTACTGCAATATTATAGATTTTAGTCTCATCATGAAAAAAGAATGAACTTAATTCATTAATATAGTCGCCTATAGATTTTACTGCCCCGCCGCCTTTTACAAGACGTTCTTCTTTTTTCTGAGCACGTTTAATATCTCGTTCTTTTCTTTCAAGATCAGTACGTTTCATGTTTATCCCCTGTATAAAAGAGTTGTCGTTGTATTTTTTTTAATATGATTAATATATAGATAAAATCACAATTCGGCAAGGGCTGAATGGTTCAGGACAGCAGACCGAATTCATAAGACTTTGCACATAGATATCATAAATAAAAAACCTGTCCAGCATCAAAACCGGACAGGTTCACATTAATAAATGCGGGCCTATAATAAGTTATCGTCGATAATCTTTTTAAGCTGGACTTCAGGAAGTGCTCCGGCCGCCATCTGAGGCTGTCCTTCCATCGGAATGAAAAGGATTGACGGGATACTCTGAATACCGAATGCTCCTGATAATTCAGGTTCGTTCTCGGTATTAACCTTGTAGAAATTTACCTTACCGTCGTATTCCTTCGACAATTTATCAATTGTCGGAGCAAGCATCTTACAGGGCTGACACCAGTCCGCATAAAAATCAATCACTGCGGGAATCTCGCCTTCATATTTCCATTCTTTATTATTTTCAT
>DMKD01000424.1 GCA_003454605.1 Spirochaeta sp.
TAGACCGAGATTCCCGGTCGGTAGAGGTCCATATGAGCTTTGGGCAGACTGAAGATTGCTGCGCTGTTTGCCATATGGAACGTTGTAACACCGAGCGAGCGCAGAGTTTCTGAAACCGCCCGGAACCTTTCGATCTGTTTAAGCGAGTATGTCCTGCCCGTTTCAGCTCTGTTCCTCAATTATTTTTGTAAGTCTGCTACATACCTCTTCCTCAGAAAGCCTGGTTTCCATTGCCAGAAAATCCCAATCAGCAGCTTCAATATCCTCTATCCTGTCTATAGATGATACAATATTTTTCAGGTAGGAGGTCTTGAGCCTGCCGAGGTCAATATCCTTAACAGCAATCTGTTCCGGTCGTTCGGGGATTACTATGGTCGAGCCCGGTTTATTCTCTTCCGGGTTTCCACGGCGGACCTCGATGCCCATCTTTTTTGCAAGATTGAGCTGTGCCATGGGGTGCTTACCCGCGCCGGTATACTCTGTCTCCTGGACAATGATTACCTCATCCCTGGACATATCCTGCGCCAGCGCGAATGCGGCGGCCAGCGATGTGTTGCCCGCCGGACCGCGTTCAAGGCCTTCAATCTCGGCTAGTGCCTGGGTGATATAGAAAACCTCGCCCTGAGTAACAGTGACGAATCGATCAAGGTAGCGCAGCGGCCGTGCGGCGCTCCGGGGAACATCTGAGCGGTCCGGCCAGGTTGTAAAGGGGATAGAAAATCCCGTGTGACCGGTGGTGAATGATTTGCGGTTGAAATCGTGATCAGAGGCCATATGCAGGCCGCTGAGATCAACGCTTGCACCAATCATTTTTGTATCGGATGCGCCGGCTTTTATAAGGCCCCTTGCAGTTCCCGTGACATTCCCTCCGCCTGCATGGGTTGCTATGACCGCCGCGGGGAATCGGCCTGTGCGAACCTTTGCCTCATTCGCGATTTCCCAGCCAAGGGTTTCAATACCCAGGATTGAATAAGGCGTATAAAGAGAGGCATTGAAGTAGCCTGTTTCGAGAAGGGTGAGCAGATACTGATAAAAAAGTTCGGGACCTACTGAGAGTCTCAATACTTCTGCTCCGTATGCTTCACACGCCCTGGTTTTCTCGGCAATCTCGGGCTGTTCGATTCCTCTGCTGTCGAAAGATTCCTGTACAACTATTGCACCGAGGCCGTATTTAGCTGCCTGTGAGGCAACCGCTGCTCCGTAGTTACCGCTTGAGGCTGCGGCAATTCCTGGGTATCCCTTCTGCTTCGCCTCGTATGCTGATAAAGAAGCTCTTCTGTCCTTGAATGAGCCGGACGGGTTGGCTGCCTCATCTTTTATGAAGATGCGGGCGCCGTTTCCCGGTTTGCCCTTACGGGAGGCACATAGTCCGGCAATAGATGTGATGTTTTTAAGCTCGACCAGAGGCGTCCTCCCTACTGCCGTATCCGCTTGAATGGCTGCTATCGCGTCTAAGCTGTAACCGCTGTCGTCAAGCATTTTTTCATAATCAAATGAGAGTCTGCCGCAGGCATAGCTGCTGTAATCAATACCCACTGAGCTTTTCATAATTTCAGCTTTTCTGGCCATTATTTCAGAGTAACTTCCTGCTGCCTTCATCGAAGCTCCTCCTTTTCTTTCAGCATCGCTCTCAGTTCCCTGCCGATTGCTCCAAGTTCAGATATGGGTTCGCCGTAATTATGGGTATACGGCGGGTTTTCAGCTATTAATCGGCCCTTGAGCAGTCTTCCGGTCGGTGTGGATATTTCAGCCTCTTCGCCCTGCCTCGAATCTGCTGTAAGAATTCCTTTCACCAGCATTTCCATATTGACCTTCTGAGTATCGGCGGGGACTTGAGGGGCCCGGTTTCCTGCATTCATGACAGTGATCCCGATTTCAACAAGGCTTCCCTTCGGTATGGTTTTCATCTATTGCCTCCCTGATTAAAATAAATATACCATGACTACTGCAATAGTAATAATAAAAACTTTAAATTTCATAAATATGAGTTTTTTAGCCTATATTTTCTGGAATAATACTTGCAAAAAACAGATTAGCAGTTACTATTGTAGTGGTAACGGAGAGATAAAGTGGATAATCAGAAATCACCATTATTAAACATAGGTTCCGAGATAGGCGTTTTGAAGACAATTCTTCTTCACAGACCAGGGAGGGAGCTGGAGCAGTTGATACCGAAGTATCTTGATGAGATGCTCTTTGAAGATATCCCCTATCTTGCCCGGATGCAGGAGGAGCATGACGGTTTTGCCCGTACTCTTCGGGACCGGGGAGCTGAAGTCCTTTATTTTGAGGATCTGCTTGCAGATATTCTTAATGACAAAGACGTTAAGCAGTCTGTTGTTAGTGAGGTTGTTGAAAATCTCGGTTTAACCGATACAAAATTGCGGGGAGATATCAGCTCTCTCCTGGATGAACGCTCACCTGAGGAATTGGCTACAACCCTTCTGGCAGGCTTAGCCAAGGCTGATGTAAAACAGTCCGGATTTGAAAAGAGACTTTCCTACTATATAAAAGATGATTATCCGTTTTATCTCGACCCGCTTCCGAATCTATATTTTGCCCGGGACTATGGAACTGTTATCGGCAGCAGGTTATCTGTTAACAGCATGAAAGCGCGGGCCCGGCAGCGTGAGAGTATGTTACTGCAGTTTATAGCGAAGAATCATATTCGCTTTGAGGGGGCGGGAGATAGCCTCTGGCATGAGTATAACGAGCCCGAATCAATCGAGGGCGGTGATATTCTGATTCTCAACGAAAGTATCATCGCAATCGGCTGCAGTGCCAGGACAAGCGCAGAGGGTATTGAGAACCTCGCAGCAAGACTTTTCGCTGATGATGAACGAATTCGAGAAGTAATTGTCATACAAATTCCCTTCGCGAGGGCATATATGCATCTGGATACTGTGTTCACAATGGTGGATCGGGATAAGTTTACTATCTTCCCCGGAATAACTGACAGGGTACACGTCTTCAGCCTGACACGGCGTAAGGAAGGCGGAATCAGGATAAACGGAAGGGAAGATTTGATAAAGACACTCAGCAAGGCGCTCAAGCTTCCGTCTATTCAGCTGATCGAGACCGGTGGCGGAGACGCGGTTACAGCCGAAAGAGAGCAATGGAATGATTCAACTAATACCCTGGCTCTGGCACCCGGAACGGTTGTTACCTACAGGCGTAATATTGTTTCAAACGATATCCTTCGCGAGCATGGTGTAGAGGTTGTCGAGATTCCCGGTTCTGAATTGGTCCGGGGCCGCGGTGGACCAAGATGTATGAGCATGCCTCTGAAAAGAGAAGCAGTTGACTGACAGGAGGTAAAATCATGTCGAATAGAATCAGTAAAACAGCATTAACTTCAGCCTCCGATGATACCGTCCAGGAGCTAATGCGGGCCGGATTCACCGAATATGAAGCGAAGGTATATCTTTCACTCTTATCAAATCATCCCGCAAGCGCATATTCCATCTCACAGCATTCGGGAGTTCCTCATTCCCGTGTTTATGATATCAGCCGCAGGCTTATAAAAAAGGGCTACGCGGTATCGGCAGGCAGCAATCCCGAGGTATTTTCACCCTTATCCCCTGAAGAGCTTGTTGAGAAGATAAGATCTGATAATGAAAAATTGACCTCTAAGCTCAAAATAAAGCTTGAATCGATTAATTTCTCGGCAGATTTTGATCCGGTATGGAACCTGCATACCCGAGAGGAGGCTCTCGATAAGGTCGTTGAAATTATTGCTGGAGCTGAAAAGAAGATCTATATCGGTTTCTGGTCTGAAGAATATCCAGTATTAAAAGATGCCCTGCAGGCCGCTCATGAACGAGGCGTCGTAGTCTTCATGCTGAGTTACGGAGAGATCCCGGTTGATTTCGGGCAGGTCTATCTGCATGACCGCCAGTTTCTTGATGATCTCAACGCGCAGGGGAGGAGTATAGACTGTGCCGTTGATTCCTTCGTCTGTCTCTCAGGTATTTTAGGCTCCTCCGGTAATACGAAGGTGGTCTGGTCAAAGAATGAAGGCTTAATTAACTCTATTGAGGGTTATATCATTCATGATTTTTATATTGTGGAAATCAGACGAGCCTTCGGAGACCGACTCTATGAACTTTTCGGTAACAATCTGGCCAGCCTCAGAAAGAAATTCCTTGAAGATGATCCAGTTTTAAAATAAATAATAGACACCTCCACTGTACATCCCGCTACGGAAGGGGATTGATTTATCTTGACAACTTTAATTTCAGGTCTATAATTACTACTGTAATAGCAACAACGGGGGCAGGAGATACCTAATGAGAAAGAAGGTGAAAATTTTAATATGGGGTTTCGGTGCCATGGGAAGCGGTATGGCCCGTATGCTGCTGTATAAGCAGGGGGTGGAAATATCCGGAGTATGCGATATGCATCCGCAGCGGGTGGGTAAAGATCTTCATTCTGTTATAGGCCTCGCTAGAGATGAGCATCCGGAGGTAATAATCCAATCCTCGATTGAACAGGCGCTTTTTTCTGCTCCTGGAACAGATCTGGTTCTGCTTGCGACCGATTCTTTTACCCGGAATGCATTTGACAAGATAATGCTTCTGGTTTCAAAAGGTCTGAATGTTATATCAACAGCAGAAGAGATGGCATATCCCGGGGCAGGTGAACCCGGGCTGGCTGCAAAGATAGATGAAGCGGCTAAAGCGAACGGCGTATCGGTCCTAGGAACCGGAATTAATCCGGGAATGATCATGGATCTCCTTGTTGTGGCAATGACCGGCATGAGCATGAGCATCGATGAAATAACTGCTGAGAGAGTGAACAGCCTTTCTCCCTTCGGTCCTGCCGTTATGGAAGAACAGGGCGTGGGTTTGAGCCCCGATGCATTTTATGCCGGAGCAGCAGACGGTACCATCGCAGGACATGTAGGTTTTAATGAATCGGTAAACATGATAGCCGATGCAGTCGGCTGGAAACTTTCTGCTCCTGTTGAGCAGACAATGGACCCCATAGTATCAAACGTACCGAGAAAAACAGAATATATTTCAATAAACGCCGGAGATGTTGCAGGCTGCAGTATGAAGGGATGGGGCTGTGTAGGCGATGTACGTCGCATCAAGATGATTCACCATAAAGGAATTAAATGGGTTGTGAGAAAATACTGGAGACTTGAAAGGTGTACATGGGATCTTGCGTTACGGGAAGGGATGAGGCTGAAACGTCATGATGAAGTCCCCGTAAGGAGACACATCAAGGTTCGATCAACTAAAAGCCCGTTCGATGGTGACTGGAGATACTGGAAAAGTCGTAAAAGGAAACTAACTGCTTAATGCGGATTTCATCCGTATTCTCACATAGTTTGGAAATTGGAGATCATCTGAAAGAGAGGTGTCTATGACAAAGATCAGAACATCGAGGAGCCGGGTGAGGTGAAAGTCTCACGTCCGGTTTTGAGGGGGCTTGGGGCTGGTAACAGCCC
>DMKD01000195.1 GCA_003454605.1 Spirochaeta sp.
AGGTAAGATGATAGGAGCAGAGGTCGGCGGTATTGATCTAAGGCCTGAATCGCTTAGAGTTGCCAAGGAGCTGGGTGCTGACTTCGTTCTTGATGCTTCGGATGAAAACATGGTTGAGAAGATTCTGGATTGGTCCGGAGGACTTGGTGCCGATGTAATTATAGACGGAGTAGGTATTGCCGGGACTTTCAGCACAGCGCTGAAGTACCTGAAAAGGGGCGGCAGACTAGTTCTTATGGGATACGATCCTCTTAACCCCATTCCGCTTGATGCACTCGGAATGCATTATAACGAATGGTCAATTCTAGGGTCGAGGCTTGGTACCAAGCAGGAATTGACTGAAATTATGAATCTCATTGGACAGGATAAACTGAAACCCCTGGTTACCGAGGTTTTAGATATGAAAGATGTTAATAGGATCTTCAATGAAAATTTGATAGAAAAAAATATCGGCAGAATCGTGCTTGACTGTAATAACTTCAGTTGACAATTCTATCTGTCAGTGTTACAGTAGTATTGTCATACAATGCTATACGGAAGGGTTATGGACTTTATAAAAATCAATAAGGTCAGCAAGACAGAAGAAGTTATTGCTTACCTTGAGCAGCAAATCGTATCGCGCAACCTGAAACCCGGTGAAAAGCTGCCGGTTGAAGAAGCCCTTGCTGAAAGTATGGGTGTCGGCAGAGGTACAGTGCGTGAGTCCTTGAGGGTGTTGATTCATCTTGGTCTGATAGAACGCAAGAATAACGGTACCTACGTAACTGAAGGTTCGGCAATGCCGGAATTTCAGATTGAACCCTTTATCTACAGAGATCTTATTGAAGTAATGGAAGTCAGGAGGGTTGTAGAACCCGCTCTTGCTGAACTGGCTACAACCCGGGGAGATAAAGAGCTGATAAGCAGGATGGAAGAAGAATTGATAAACATGAAGCAGCGTGTTGAAGACATTGATTCTTTTATAGAGCATGACTATATTTTCCATAATTTAATCTCTCAGGCAGCGGGTAATACCCTTTTCAGAACCTTCCTTTCGAGTTTTGACGGATTAATGAGTAAGAATCAGGAACTTGTTTTGAAAAAACGATTTAAGTATATAATGCCGAAATCTTTGAAATATCATGAGCTAATCTATCAGGCAATCAGCCGGGGAAACAGCAAAGATGCGTATAAGCAGATGCAGGAGCACATCGAGGATGTGGAAAGCGAATTCAAAATTATTGCAGAAAATGAACAAGGGGGCGTAGCGTGAATCTACCGGAAAAAATGAAAGCAGTCGTATTAATGGGACCGGATCATCTGGAAGTAAAAGAGGTTACTGTTCCTAAACCGGGACCGATTGATGTTTTAATCAAGGTGGAATCATGTGCTCTCTGCGGAACAGATTCTTCTTTAATTCACAGCCCCTTACCCGGACAGCCTCCGTATGGAGAACACATCATCGGCCATGAATATGCCGGTACTGTAGCAGCTCTTGGCGAAACAGTCGATGAATTCGAGATTGGCGACAGAGTTACTGTTGAAGCGCATAACGGCTGCGGACGCTGCAGAAACTGCAGACTCGGCAATTACACTGCATGTTTGAATTACGGTAATCAGAAGAAGGGACACAGGGCTAACGGGTTCACTACACCCGGCGGGAATGCCCAGTATGTTATAAATCATATCAATACTGTTCATAAAATAGCTGATCATGTTTCAATGGATGAAGCATCCCTGGCAACGAATCTTGGTTGCGTGCTCTACGGGTTTGAGACCGTAGGAGGCTTTATTGCCGGACAGACTGTTGTTGTTTTCGGTCCGGGGCCGCTTGGTTTGAGTGCCGTACAAGCTGCCCGTGCCATGGGTGCGGGTAAGGTTATTCTGATGGGAACAAGAGATTCGAGATTGAAAATAGCCGAGAATCTGGGTGCCGATCTTATTGTTAACGTTAAAGAGAACGATCCTTATGAAGTTATTATGGATGAAACAAACGGGCTGGGCTGTGATTATGCAATTGAATCTTCAGGTTCAGAAGCTGCTCTGGGAGCTTCAATCAAGGCTACAAAACGAATGGGTAAGATTCTCCTTCTTGGTTTTCCGCATGTACCCTTTCCTGCCGATTTTGAAGAGCTGGCGCTGAATAATAAACACATCTACACAGTTAGAGGTGAGGGCTGGGCCAATGTGGGTCGGGCAGTTTCATTTCTAGACCGCGGACTCGTTGATCTCAAGCCGATGATAACCCATACTTTTCCGATTAATGAAATTGATACCGCCTTTGAAACTTTCAATAAGAGAATTGACGGTGCAATCAAGGTTATTTCCAAGCCTCAGGAGTAGAAATGGGAACTGTACTTTTAATAGCAACTATGGATACCAAGAGCGAGGAAGCATACTATCTTCGTGATGAAATAACTACTCATGGACATGATGTCCTATTGATGAACACCGGAATGTTTCTTCCCTTCGATGGTGAAACAGACATTTCTGCCGCTGAAGTTGTTAAGACAGGTTCCGGCCTTACAATTAAAGAGCTTCTGGCTCTAAAGAATAAGGGCCGCTGCATTGATGCAGTAATTAAGGGAGCCGAAATTATAACCAGCCGGCTTTTCGTAGAAGGAAAGTTCGATGCTGTTATAGGTATTGGTGGCGCTCAGGGTACTAATATTGGAACAGCTGCTATGCGCACTCTTCCGTTCGGTGTTCCAAAATTCATGGTTGCGACGGTTGCTTCAGGTACTGCAACCTTCGGCCCTTTTGTAGGAACTAAAGATCTTATCATGATGCATCCGATATGTGATATTCAGGGTTTGAATATTGTTACAAGGAAGGTTTTTGAAAACGCTGCTGCTGCTGTATGTGGAATGGTTGACCGTAAAAATTTGGGGGAAAAGACCTCTTCATCTAAACAAAGCAAAGGCTCAATAGCCGTTTCAATGCTTGGGACGACAACTCCCGGTGCTTTGAGGGCTAAAGAGCTTATTGAAAAAGCAGGTTATGATTTTGTTGCCTTCCATCAGAACGGTACAGGCGGAATTGCGATGGAGGAAATGATTGAAGAGGGGCTTTTCAAAGGCGTTCTGGATATTAACCTTCATGAAATAGGTGACCGCTATTACGGAGGTCTGCATGGTTCAATGCGGGAGGGCAGACTGGAGAGTGCGGCAAAATGCGGGCTACCTCAGGTTATAGCTCCCGGAAGCGCCAATTATACTGTTCAGGGACCTGAAGACGAATTGACAGATGAATTAAAGGCAAGAAAGTACATTGTGCATAACCCAATGCTTACGCTCGTCCGCCTTACACCTGAAGAGCTTAGAGAAGTTGGGAAAATCACTGCTGACAAAATTAATAAAGCAACCGGGGCAACAGCTGTTTATATACCCCTCAAGGGGTTCTCCTTCCCTGATTCGGAAGGCGGAGAACATTGGGAACCTGAAGGGAATGAAGCTTATATTTCAGCTCTTCGTGATGGATTAAACGATGATGTTGAATATCAGGAATTTGATTTGCATATAAATGATAAAGAATTTATTGATATAGCTGTCGAGAGATTATTTGATTATATTAATAAGAAGGAGAATTCATAAATGAGTAATGTTAAGGAAATGTTGTCGGGGGTATATGCGCCAATGTGTACTCCCTTTGATAATGATGAAGTGCTGTACTCAGGCTTAGAGCAAAATATTAGTAAGATGAACTCAAGCAGTTTAAAGGGGTATTTCATCCTGGGTACAAACGGAGAGTTTAAAACAGTCTCTGAAGCTGAACGGGTGAAAATACTTGAGATTGCAGTGAAAACTGCCGCGGACGACAAGGTTGTTATGGCAGGTACCGGCACCGAATCAACTCGTGAGACAATAAGATTGACCAGACAGGCTGCTGAAATCGGCGTATCAAGCGTCAGCCTGCTGATGCCTAACTTCTTTGCAAAAAAAATTGATGATGAGGTCCTGATAAATCACATCATAGAGGTTGCGGAGTCTTCTCCAATTCCTGTTGTTCTTTACAATAACCCTTCTGTTGCGGCGGGTATTGTAATAAGCGAAGCAGTCATCAAGACTGTCAGTACGCATGAGAATGTTGTCGGAGTTAAAGACAGCTCAAAAGATACCTGGTCGGCAAATACAGCCTACGACAGTGAAGGCTTTTCGGCAATGGCCGGATCCGCATCGTATTTTCTAGATCTGCTCGAGAAAGGCGGTACTGGTGGGGTTCTTTCATTGGCGAATATAATTCCTGATGCATGCGGTGAGTTATATCAACTGTATATCAGCGGGAAAAAAGAAGAAGCATATGCATTGAATGAGAAACTTGTTTCACTTAACAAACTTGTTTCTGGCAAGTATGGTGTAGCAGGCGTGAAGTTTGCAATGAGTTACGCAGGGTTTGCCGGCGGAAACCCGAGAAGGCCGATAAAAAGCCTTACAGAAGAGCAAAAGAAATCAGTTGAAGCTGATTTAGCAGCGAGCGGATTTTTTAAATAGAGGGAATTTCAAAACTCGGAGATTGAAAATCTCCAACTTTCTGAAATTCCAACCTAAGATGTAAAGGATTATTTTTAGCAACTTACAATGCAGTAAATACTTATTAAAAGGTTGTTAAAAATAATCCAAAGCTTCTTTCAAAAACACGGCACAGCCGTGTTTCACTAACACGAGTTTTGAAAGAAGTTCAATAATAAATTAATTTGTCATGGAGGATAAAATGGCAGAAAAAAGAGAAATGACCCCTGAAGAAGAAGTAGCAGCCAAGAAAAGCTTTGAAGGGATGGAAAGAGCTAAATCCTACAATATCATCGATCTTGGTTATGATGATGTTGCAGAGTCTTTGAAAAAAAATGACACTATTATCGTGTCAATGGGATCAACTGAAAAGCATGGCGCACACTGCCCGCTTGGAACTGATTCATTCACAGCAATGGGTGTAATTGAAAAAGCCGCAGTGCTTTGCGATACTCTCTATACTCCCCTTCTTCCGGTGGGATATTCTCCCCATCACATGGGTGAAGTAAACCAGGGAACAGGAACACTTACTTTTTCAGGAGACACCTACAGAGCCGTAGTATATGATTTGGCAATGAGCCTTATTTATCATGGTTTTAACAAAATGGTTTTTGTTACACACCACGGATCAAACTCAAAGGTCATTGATGACATTCTCAGAAAAATCAGATACGAGACAGGCGCTTTTGTCGGCTGGTATAAGACCCCGACAGAAAGAACATTCAGCATAGTTGAAGATATTATGGAAGGACCAAGGTCTGAGACTCCGGGTTGGCACGCAGGCGAACTTGAAACTTCTACAGCATGGGCATATAAACCATCCTCTGTCGCAATGGCAAGAGCGCATCAGGACAGAACTCATGCACCCAGGTACATGGGCGACAAGTTCACCAAGCATGACGGTTCAGGTTTTGTGACATTCATGGGTGCAGAGAGCATGTGGGTTCCTATGGAACACCATGAATATTCTGACAGTGCGATCATCGGCAATCCGCTTAGAGCTGCAAAAGAGAAGGGCGAGAAGTACTTTGAAGTAGCATCTGAAGCGCTTGCAGCATTAGTTGAAGAAGTTAAGAAGATGGACGTGAAAGTCGATCTCGAGAACAGACATTTCACAAGCAGAGCATAATTATCGATTAAGCTTTCAGTGTCCCGGATTTATCCGGGGCACTGACATTATCCACTAAATTATCAAGGATGACATAATGAAAAGACTTGAAGACAGGGTTGCCGTAGTAACAGGATCAGCCCAGGGTATGGGACTCGCAATTGCCAAGGCTCTTGGTGATGAGGGCGCAAAAATCGTAATAACCGATGTTAATAAAGAACAGATAGACAAAACCGTAGCCGAACTGAATAAAACTGGTTACAGAGCAAATGGTTATCAGATGGATGTAACAAATAAAGACGCCGTCGACCATGTATTCAAATCTGTTCAATCTGAGCTCGGCAGCATTGATATTCTTGTTAATAATGCCGGAGGATCTCTGCATACACCCCATGTATTGGAAGAAATTGAAGAAAAGCATTGGGATCTTGTTGTGAATGTAAATCTCAAGGGCGCATTTTTCTGCTGCCAGGCTGCCATTCCAATTATGGCAGAACAGGGCAAGGGTGCTATTGTGAATATTTCCGCACTTGCCGCTCATTACCGGGCAAGCCTTGCCGGAGTTCAGTATACAGCCGCAAAGGCAGGTGTTGAAGGTCTTACAAGACAGCTTGCCTACGATTGGGGCCACAAGGGTATCAGGGTTACCGGGGTTGCGCCCACCGTAACAATGACGGGTGAGCGCATGCAGGGGTTATGGGACGGTAAAGGGCAGGATGAGCAGGATAAGGTTCTAAGCAACATTCCTCTCAGACGTCTGAGTACTCCCTCTGAGATTGCAGCAGCAGTTGTTTTCCTGGCTTCAGACGAAGCTTCCTATATTTCCGGAATTAACCTGGATGTAAGCGGCGGTAGATTCTTAAGATAATATGAGAATATCAGATGGGGCAGGTCGGTAAGCCCAACGGCTTGTCCAATGTTATATTGTTTGAAAAATTGTAGTACAATACGACAGTAGCATCTTGATTCAGGTTTTTCATTTAAATATAATAGGCACTCCTAAAACATGTATGGAGTAAAAATATGCAAATTTACTGCGGAATAGATTTTGGTACCACGAATACAGTAGTGAGTATCACTGGAAAAAACGGTTCTGTTATAGACTCATTTTCAACGCCTACTATTCTGTTTATTAATCATGAAGCGCATAATATCTCAAAAATTCATATCGGCGCAGCGGCATTGGAACAGTTCGAAAATGGCCGCAACGGTAGATATCTTCATTCTATAAAGCGATCTCTGCATGATAAACATTTAAAGCAGACAATTATCAATAATCAGCGGGTGACCCTTGCCCAATTAGTCCGTTACTTTCTCGAAGAATTGAATAAAGAGATAACCAATAAATGGGGGATAATTCCTCATCATATTGTTCTTGGCCGTCCTGTTATATTCTCTCCTGATAAAGAAGAGGATGAACTCGCTGAATCAAGGTTACTCGAGGGGTTTAGAATGGCAGGTTATAAGGAAATAACTCTGCTTGAAGAACCAGTTGCTGCAGCACTCTGTTTTGAATCCCATTTGAGTGATGATGATGAACACTTTTTAATTGTCGACCTAGGCGGAGGCACCTCCGATTTTACTGTTGTAAAGAGAGATGTTAAAAAGACTGGAATTGATCGTTATGATATTCTCGGTATTCATGGTATTAACATGGGGGGCGACCATTTTGATGAAGATTTGATGTTCGCTAAAATATCAAATCCCCTCGGTATTAATGCAACCTATTCTTCTAAAGAACTTCCGATGCCCGTTCACCTTTACCGAACTATAAGCAGATGGAATACAATTCATCCGGCTAATAAGAAAAAGCTGGATGAGGAATTCAGGCACCTGTCTTATCAGTCTACCGACAGGGATGCGGTCTTGAAACTGAAGTCTGTGATGACAAATAATCTTTCACGAAAGATTCTGCATAAGGTAAGAGACAGTAAGCATGAACTCTCCGAATCGGCTGAAACAGCAATTGTTTTTGATGAACATGAACTTGATATTAAAGAAAATGTCACTCAATCGGATTTTGAAACAATAATTGATTCCAGAACCAGAAATATTACTTCAAATATTGATAAAATCCTGGATCAAACCGGGATGAAGATCGAGGATATGGATAAGGTTATTCTCACCGGCGGTTCTTCTCAGATTGCTTATATGCAGAAAGTTATTAGGGAGATCTTCACTGAAAAGCAGATTATTATTGATAATGATCTGCATAATTCTGTTTCCAAGGGGCTTTCCAGCTTTGCTTATTATAAAGGAATCAAAATTACCTAGCATTCTCAAGGTATAGTTTTAAAAGTG
>DMKD01000271.1 GCA_003454605.1 Spirochaeta sp.
GAAGCATTTTATCGCCCCCGAGATCGATAGTCCTTATTGTAACGGGTTTATTTCCCATAGAGGATAAAACCTGGCTATAAGCCTCGTACTGTTCCTCTTCTGATGCAAGTTTTCCAGGCTGCAGAAAGAAAAATTCAGAACGATAAAGTCCTACGCCGTCAGCACCGTGGGATAAAACAGATTCGGTTTCCTCCGGAATCTCAATATTTGCCTTAAGTAATATTTTTTTTCCGTCTTTGGTCTCAGCGGGAAGCATATTGAGATTAAGAAGTTCAACCTCTTTCTTCTGCCAGTCATACAGTTTTTTTCGATACTTCTCAAGGGTTTCTTCATCAGGCCGTATTATGACAATACCCCTGCTGCCGTCAATTATTATCTGTTCTCCGATTCGAACTTCAGCGGTAATATTTTTCAAACCAAGAACTGCCGGAATTTCGAATGCCCTGGCAAGAATTGCAGTATGAGAGGTTCGTCCCCCTGCATCTGTTGCGATACCTTTGACCATCCGTTTATCCATCGTCAGAGTGTCGGACGGTAGTAATTCGTGTGCTATCAGAATAACTTCTTCATTGAGGTCTTTAAGATCAATACGTTTTTTATAAAGCAGGTTTCCAAGAACTCTCTTCGCAACATCACGAATGTCAAAGGTTCTTTCCTTTATATACTCGTCGTTTGAGGCTTCTATCAATTCTACAAATCCCTTCACAGTCTCGTAGAGTGCCCACTCAGCATTGTAGTATGAATCAATAATTCTAGATTTAATCTGTTTCGAAAGCTCCGGATCTTCGAGCATCAGAATATGTGCATCAAGAAAGCCGGCTTCTTTAATATTGTTTTCATTAATGATAGAATTTTTCAGTTCTATTAACTCTTCACGAGTTTTTCCAACTGCTATGTCCAATCTTCCAATTTCAGCCTCGACTTCATCCTCTTTTATCCTATATTCAGGTACTCTGAGGTATTCATCGAGATTGAAGAAGACTTTTCCTATTGCAATTCCCTGGGAGGCAGATAATCCACTGAGTTTTTTCATTACGTACTAACTATAAAGCATTTAATAGCGCCGGTCAAATGCCGATAATTGCTTTGTATGGCACGTAGGAAAAAAAACAATAAAACATCTATCGGCTGTCTGTTCTGGATAGCATTAATACTACTCGTCCTTGTTATTTTTCTATTTAATAGAGAAACGATACAGAATGTAATAGATGAAACAGGATTCTTGGACATAATCGCGAAGGAACGTGAAGAAAGAACACCGGAAGTTGAACAGATTGAAATTCCGGAAGATGAAGAAGAACCAGCCGGGGTGTCCGAGGTGGAAATAACTTCTGGTCCTGCGACAACAGAAGAACCTGAGCAGGCCGAAGAAGATACCGTTATTGCGCTTGAGGTGGAACCGGAAACGGCGGAGCCGGAGACAGCTGCACATGAGACACCCGAAACGACACAGAAGGTACGGCGTTCAAAGATGTACTTCATTGAAATCAAGGATGACGGCGATATAATGATGAAAGATATTGTCAGACCAGTTTATTACATTGACTCTCCATTAACGGAAACTATGAACACACTGCTCGAAGGGCTTTCCAGCTCTGAACTTAACATGGGACTCATAAGTCTAATCCCTGAGCAGACAAAACTCCTTTCAATAAGTATCAATGGCGGAACAGCATACCTGAACTTCTCAGATAGTTTCAGATTCAATGCATTCGGCGTTGAAGGCTACAATGCACAGCTGAAACAGGTGGTTTATACGGCTACCGAGTTCAGTAGTGTAGAAACAGTTCAGATTCTGATTGAAGGCTCATTGAATGAATATATGGGCCCTGAGGGTGTTTTTATAGGCGAACCTCTGAGCAGAGCTGATTTTTAACCTGCTCAGACTATATAATAAAGATAATTACAGAGAANNTATATAATAAAGATAATGGTATTTACAGAGAATAACAGATGAAATCATGGATGGTTTCGAATTTGAGAACTGTTTATTTATTTCCTGCAGCTTCGAGAGGACAAATTTTAATGACGCAGTTTTTACTTCATGCACCTTTAAGAATTGTTCTTTCACAATTTGTAAGATTGATGAAGCGACATTGAATGACGTTTCCTTCAGTGACTGCAGATTGATGGGCATCGATTTCACCTCAGTGAATGATTTTTACTGAATTTTACTATATGCGAATCAGTACTCGATAATGTATTTATCTCAGATAAAAAACTCCAAAAGATGATAGTAAGTAAAAGTGATCTTAAAAACTGTGATTTTATAAGGTTGAACTTCAGATACTCAGATTTTTCGTCTACAAAATTCACGAACGTCTCTTTTTCCTCGACATCAAGATTCAGTAAGAAAAAGTTGAATAATTTCACGATTAGAAAACTTCTTCATATCTAATGGAATGCTCAGCATGAAAAGATACTCTGTATTCCCCTTCCCGCCTTTAATAGGCGATTCGAGTACTGCTGCGACCTCTATACCTTCATCCTGCAAACCCGCTGCTGTAGACATTAATACTTCGTGCAGAAGTTTTTTGTCACGTATGATTCCGTCAAAACCCTCGGTTTCCGGAATTTCAAATTGCGGTTTAATCAAGGCTATAAGGAGATTCCCTGCCGTGATTCGCAGAATGTGCGATGCTGCTCCCGTAATCGAACGGAATGAGAGATCAGCAACTGCGAATTGCGGTTGAGGATCAAGGCTTGTAATCGACATAATATTGGTCCGCTCAAGAACGTTCACTCGGCCGTCTTTTCTGAGTCTGTAATCAAGCTGATTGTAGCCAACATCAACCGAATGAACCATTCCGACTCCCCTCTGCAGAAGACAGTCGGTAAAACCCCCGGTTGACGAACCGGCATCAAGGACGACCTTTCCAGCAGTATCAATATTCCAACTGCTCAGGGCATGGTCGAGCTTCTCCCCCCCTCTTGATACCCATTTGCGGGAAGTAAATACCGTTTCAGCATCAGGAAGGATTCTGCAGCGCGGCTCTCGAATAGTTTCACCATTCACCTTTATTTCACCGCACATTATCATTGAATACAGTTCTTTTACTGAATATTCGTCATATCTTTCAGAGAGGACTTCGATGAAGATTTTTTTCTTAGGATTCTTCTTGATACCCATATCCGCTACAGACTTTTTTTGCTGATCCGTTCTATAGAAAGCGCCTTGCCGCTTTTTTTATCTATAGTTAAAAGGACTCCATTGAGTGTAGCGGGGACATCCTCGATTTCCATTTTCAGAGGCATCTGAGTTTGCTGGCGCTGAATGGCTTCCTCGCTTTTTGACCCGATAACACCCGTCATAGGACCGGTCATCCCGATATCACTCATATATGCTGTTCCTTTTGAGAGGACACGCTCATCTCCGGTCTGAATATGGGTATGCGTTCCGGTTACTGAAGACACCTGACCGTCAAGATACAGCCCAAGAGCCTCTTTTTCTTCAACATTCTCAGCGTGAAAATCGACAATTATGATATTTGTATCTTTACGAAGCTTTCTTACTTCATCTTTCGCAACAGCAAACGGACAGTCAAGGTTAGGCATATCTACCCGACCCTGAAGATTTAGAAAAGCAATTTTCTGTCCCTTTACATCAACTATGCAGCTTCCATGCCCCGGAGCTTTTTTAGGATAGTTCGCAGGACGAAGAAGTTCAGCCCTTGATTCAAGCAAAGGATAAATTTCCTTCTTCTGCCAGACATGATTACCCGTAGATATCGCATCTGCGCCGCTTGAGAAGATCATCTGAACGTTCTCGGGTGATATGCCAAAGCCGTCAGCGGAATTCTCTCCATTCACCAATACGACATCGGCCTTATAATCTTTAATGAGTTTCTTTAATCCAATAAAAACGGCCCTGCAGCCTGGTTGACCAACAATGTCTCCAAGCAGCAAGGCTTTAATAGTCTCAGCCATTAACACTCCAATAAGTACTATCTGGCGTATTCTGTTACCCTGGTTTCTCGGATTATAGTGACCTTAATCCGTCCTGGGTACCTTAGTTCATCTTCAATTCTCTTGGCAATATCCTTTGCAAGAATCTTTGAATCATCATCACTAACAGATTCGTTGTTCACCATGATGCGAAGTTCTCGACCTGCCTGAATAGCAAAGGCTTTTGAAACTCCTTCAAAGTCTTCGGCGATATTTTCAAGATTCTCGAGGCGCTTAATATAGTTATTCAGCGTCTCACGTCTTGCGCCCGGTCGTGACGCGGATATCGCATCTGCAACCTGAACAATGATTGCTTCAACCGAGGTCGGTTCAACATCATTATGGTGAGCGATAATAGCATTTACAACCCTGGCATCTTCGCCCATCTTCTTAGCAAGACCAGCACCTAATTCTGCGTGGTTCTCATCGCCTTCGCTCTCGATTCCCTTGCCAATATCATGAAGCAGCGCTGCACGTTTTGCGATCTCACGGTCGGCACCGATTTCAGCGGCTATCATACCTGCAAGAATTGCAACTTCTTTAGAATGATTAAGAACATTCTGTGCATAGCTTGTCCTGTAGTGAAGCCGGCCAAGGGCTCTGACGCCATCTTGAGGAATATTGTGCATACCAAGATCGAAAACAACCTTCTCACCTTCTTCAGCAATAGTCTGATTAATCTCTTTGGTAACCTTATTCACTACTTCTTCAATTCTGGCCGGATGAATTCGACCGTCAGAAATCAGTCTTTCGAGTGCAGTTCTTGCAATTTCTTTCCTGACCGGATCAAAACATGAAATCACAACTGCCTCAGGTGTATCATCGATAATGATATCTACTCCTGTTAGCGTCTCAAGTGACCTGATATTACGGCCTTCCCGCCCAATAATTCGTCCCTTCATTTCGTCATTTGGAAGGTTCACCGAAGTTATTGTGACATCAGAACTTACTTCTGTTGCAAGCCTCTGAATTGTACCCATAATAATACTTCGGGCCTTTTTATCGGCATCTTTCTGAGCTTCCTGTTCTACTTTATTAACAAGTACAAGGGCGTCTTTCTTCGCTTCACTCTCCATAGATTTGATTATCAAATCTTTAGCTTCGTCTGTAGTTATACCGGCGATTTTTTCGAGTTCAGCCTTCCAGCGATCTTCTTCCTCAATTAAAAAACGTTCTTTTTCTCTTAATTTATCCTCTCGTCCCGCAATAGCATGTTCCTGATTTTCAAGAGACGCAGATTTTCGATCTAGATTTTCTTCCTTCTGAATCGATCTTCTTTCAAGTCTTTGAATCTCATTACGTCTTTCCCTAAGCTCTTTTTCCTGTTGAGCCCGTTCCTTAAGCAGTTCGTCTTTCGTCTCAAGCACCAATTCGCGCTTTTTAGCTTCAGCATCTTTAACGGCATCTTGATTAAGACGCGCAGCCTTCTGCTCTGACGACGACAACTGAAATCTGGCATAAAGCCATCTTACTATCCAACCTAGAACTATTCCCACGAGAGGAAGAATTATCAACTTTAAATCAAGCATAATCTTCCTCCATTATAAGCCTTACTTACCTGCTAAATTATATGTAAAGAATATACATTGGTCAAGCAAGTTGTTTTGTTAAAATCTTAATATAATCATTTAGATCTCTGTCTGCTGTTTTTAAGCCCACAAACAGATAAGCATCTTTCTCCTGGAATTTTACCGGAATATACAGATATCCACTGAAATGAATCCTGTCCTCCTTCTTTATTCGGTTATCAATACATTCGATTCCGGACTCTTGTCCCTTTATAAAAAGAAATGCTTTTTTCTCAATTATCTGAGTATAAAAGGGTGCATCAAGCCTTACAGCCATTAGATTCCGCCCCTTTGAATCCATACCAACGGAATACTCTACCTTAACCTTATTCCCCTGTGCAGTTATTAATGCAGCACATAAAGCATCAATTTTTTGGGAAACTCTCAGTAGTGATTTAGAAATTCCTGTTATATTCATACTGAAATCATCAAGAAATAGGTCATAATCAATACCTGATTCATTCAACAGGCCGATTTCTGCTTCTTCTTCAGTTTGCTTATCATCCGAAATAGCTATATCAACACTCAAATCCATCAAATTGACATCTCTACCACCGAAAATTGAGTCAGCTTCGACAGATGATTCAGAATCACTACCTATTACAGAATCAACAAGGGTCTTAAACACTTCATCTTTCGGTCCTGATTCCGTTATAACATCTTCAGAAATATAGTATACACCGTCTTCTTCGTGAATACTTTGAGATTCATCAGCCTGAAAATACTCTAAAATATCATCTATATATGATATGTACATGCTCTGTCCAAGCTTTTCGTTCATAGAATTCACAAACTCATGTTCAGCCGGGTTAAGAGATGGTGCTTTTACAGAGGTAGTCTCAGTTGCAACTGCAACTGCAGCTGCAGTTACAGTTACAGGTTCTATAGTCTCCTGTATTTTCGATACAACCGTTTCTACGGGGACAACTTCTTCTTCAATATCGGTATATTCGACATCTTTGCCTTCTTTTATAGCTTTGAAATCTACATTGTAGTTATATTTAGTATAGTACGAGGTTGATTTACTCCCCTTTACCGGATTTTCAATTTCAATTATTAAACCTATTTCAGTATCATCTTCATCTATGATTTCTTCAAGCTC